>DATNQL010000772.1:0-6369 GCA_036704025.1 Stenomitos sp. | reverse complement strand
ACCCAGGATACGGCTGGTAACAAGCGTTGCTACCCCTGTCTGAATCACATTGTCAATAAGCTCGGTATTTTGGGCGGCAGCTTACCAGGTAAAACGCCTTTGGCATCTGGCTTTGGGGGCGCTTGTCGCCCCCTGAAGTCTACTGTACTGGAGTTTGCCAAAAGCTTCAGTTAAACAAGCGGTTATATTCGGCTTTGACGACCTTGTAACATTCGCAAGCGGATGCTTCCAATCTCTTCTTATCCACAATCTGGATGCGTCCACGCTGGTAACGAATCAAACCTTGATCCTGAAGTTGACTCGCGGCTTCGCTGACTCCGGCACGCCGGACGCCCAGCATCGTCGCCAGGAATTCCTGCGTAAGGGCAAGTTCCTCGGAACTCACACCGTCACTGCTCATGAGCAACCAGCGGCAGAGCCTAGTTTCTATATGATGAAGACGGTTGCAGGCCGCTGTTTGTGAACTGGTAACCAGGGTTGTATGGATGTAAAGGTGGAGAATTTTTTGCAGCGCTCCACCTTGGTCGAACGCCTTTTTGATGATCTCTGCTTTGATACGCACGGCTTGACCCGGAATTTGCGTTAACGTTTGCATCGGTGTTGTGCCCGCATCCAAAAGAATGGGCAAACCGGCCATCCCTTCACGCCCAATTGCGCCAGCTTCGACCGTTGAACCATCCTCCATCACCGTCACTAAAGAAAGCAATGCGTTCAGCGGGAAATAGATAAACGGGATAGGCTCATCCGGGAATATGATGGGCTGCCCAAGGGAGAGTGAGACTTGCTCCAGATGAGGCTGTAATGCCGTTAGTTCCTCACTCGGTAAGCTGGCAAGCAGCCGATTGGGCGAGAGTGGATGCGCCTGTTGGTGAGTAGACATCACATGCCTCCAAAATGGGCCAGACTGGCACAGTCATAAAAAACAATCGATGATATAATCTCCAGTTGATGACCCAGTGAAGGGTCAGCGTTAAATCGTGCAATCGCCCCCTGCTGTGATTAACCCATCAACTGTGCGTGAAGCTTGGTGTTTGCTATCCAATCGGGTCAATTCCGGGTTCTACCCCACCAGAAGCCACGGGCGCTTCTTCCTTAACCCGCCGAATCGGAAGATTCGCGATTAACGCTGTTACCCTTTGATTGCTCTCTAGGGCGATTTCTAAGCCCTCGGTTTCAATTTCAACGTAACGAGAGACAACTTCCAAGATTTCATTCCGCATCTTTTCGATCATCTGCGGAGTCAGGTCAGCGCGATCATGGGCAATAACCAGTTGCAGGCGGCGTTTAACTTCCGCCCGACTGTTGCTGGCACTCGTCCAGGGAAAGAGTCGTTCTAGAAGGTCGCTAATCATGGGGCTTGTCGGGGGGGGTGAATCTGCATTATAGAGGGGATCAATAGATGCGGTCACGGATCAGGAGTTGTATATTGAGTTGTTTAAAATTCAGAACTCAGGGTGGGTTAGGGCGGGTTAGGGTAACGCCGCCCCTACAAGGCTCAAACGTTAACCGCGAAATAAGCGGCGAATCCGGTTGATCAGGCTATCGTGTTCTGCCATCAGGTCAAGGAAGGGAATTTTCTCCCCTTCTAAGCGTCTGGCAATGTTATTCATGGCAATTCCAGGCAGGGAAACATTTTCGGCTAACACTAAGGGTTCGCCTCGGTTGCTGGAAATGATCACCCGTTCATCGTCGGGGATGACGCCGATGATGGGGATAGCTAGAATTTCTTGCACATCCTGCACCGACATCATCTGATCGGCTTGCACCATGGTGGGTTTGAGGCGATTGACAATCAGGTGGATTTTCTTGATGCCTTGGGCTTCCAGTAAGCCAACCACGCGGTCAGCATCCCGCACAGCGGCAATTTCTGGGGTTGTGACAATCAAGGCTTCTTGGGCTGCCGCGATCGCATTCTGAAAACCTGATTCAATCCCTGCCGGACAGTCTACCAAAATGTACTCAAACTTCTGGGCTAACACGCTCAAAAGCTTTTTCATTTGAGCTGGCGTCACGGATTCCTGCATCCGGCTTTGAGCTGCCGGTAGCAGAACCACTCCATCCTGCCGTTTGTCCTTAACCAACGCTTGTTCTAAGCGGCATTGACCGGCTAGAACGTCAATGGCGGTATAAACCACCCGATTTTCCAGCCCTAAGAGCAAATCTAAATTTCGTAGCCCAAAATCCGCATCGACCAAGGCTACCTGACGACCACAACGTGCGATCGCCATTCCTAAGTTAGCAGTAACAGTAGTTTTACCCACCCCTCCTTTACCGGAGGTGATGACAATAATACGACTCATGAATTCAACAACAAGTGGGTCTTAGCAAAATCAGTTGCTCTGGCTATGCGAATCCCTTCAGAGGCTACGTAAGCGACTTCCGGATAGAACTGTTCCGGTAGCGTCCCTGGTGCCCTTGCTACAGCATCCGCAATCCGTAGTTGGGTGGGTTCCATCTGGAGTGCCATGATCCGGCACGCTCGATTGCCATTGGCACCAGCATGAGCCACTCCTCGAAGACGCCCCCAGATGAAGATATCTCCTGCTGCAATGACTGCGCCGCCCGGATTGAGGTCTCCTAATATAACAATAGTGCCTGGATGACGAATCTCAACACCCGATCGCACGGTTAGTTGCAAGTATAGGGGTTCTGTGAGAAGCTCGGTCGGTTCTTCAGGTTGTGTCTGAAGAGAATAAGTCGGCGGTTGTTGTTCCACCGAATAACCAGCGGTAGCCGCCGCTACAGCGGTTTGTCGTCGTGTCGTGTAAACTCGCTGAAGCTGGAGTTGGATTTCACTCAAGGCATCGGCGATCGCCTGTAGTTTCATGGCATCCAACAACTGGTCTTGAGCCATGAGATGCACCGGAGTATTAGCCTGCCAAAAGCGTTCACCGCCATTCAGACGCTGCTTGAGTTGCTGCCATAGATCAGACCAACTGGCAGAGCTTGGCATGTCTGTTTCCGGGGGCAAAATTAACTGAAGTTGTTCCCCCTCCCGTTTCAAGCGGACTTGGGAGTCGCAATCCACAATAGGGTTGCTGTCGGAAACATTCGATATCACAGAATCGCTTTCGGAAACGGTTGATAGAGAGGATTGTTGAGCCGAATCAGAAGTCATGCAACAACAGGGTCTTACGTCGGATGAGTCCGACTAAACTAAACGACATCGTACCTTAAGAGCAGGCTGCGGTCGAGAACCTACTCAGTTTAAGGTGAGCGAATCGAGAATCGCTTACGATTCTGCCCGTGCGTAGGGAGAAATCACACGATTGGAGGGTTGACTGGTTAACAGAATCGAACCATCCGGCAATATTGCCCCACCTAAGTCCGCACCCGTTAAATCGGCTCCTCTCAAATCGGCTCCACTTAAATCTGCCCCCCGCAGGTTTGCCTCTCGCAGGTTCGCTTTAACGAGGTTCGCCTCAATCAACTCGGCTCCTCGTAAATTGGCTCTCGTTAAGTCTGCTCTCGATAGATTGGTTCGGGTTAGGTTAGCGCCCTCTAACACGGTTTTATCTAACTTTGCCTCACTCAAGTCAGCTCGGCTTAAGTCTACAGCGATCAAAATTTGTTCGCTCAGAATGACACCTCGAAAATCACGTTCTCCTGCGGCATACTGCTTCAGCAATTCATCGAGAGGGATTTTCAGAGATTTTAGCTTCTCTAAAAGTTGCCTCTTGGCATCACAAGTGAGAGATGGAGTGCTGTAATTGGTGGTTCGCTCAGAGAATTTCATATCTTTTGTATTCCTAATAAATTTATAGATTTAATGCTCAGACTTTTCCTTTCGTTCTCTGTTGAGGGAAATCATCAATAGAGATTGAACTATATCCGTTTAAAACGTGATATAGTATTCAGGACTTTGTGATTGGATGAATTCCTCAATGTGACGCGTATCACAACCTCGAACTGCTCCCTACAGCCCGCTAATCCAAATCAATTAAAGCGCCCCAATTCAAATACACCCTTCCCGACAGTCTGGATATCGGCAATCGAAGGGGATTAGGGCGTCGGTTTTAGAGACTGAGAACCAATGTGCAATAGGCAATCTCTGAGTAGAAAAAAGTAAGTATAGCACAACTAATTTTTGGGGCACGATTTGTTCGTGCCCTTACCGTTTAGTATCGGTAACTCTCACATGCTATCGTCTCTGCCTTTGTGTAGGAAACCATCGGCGCTCGCCGACCATTAGGGTGAATTGGTTCCTACCTGACTCAACCGTTGGTAAGTCGTCGCTAAGGCGTTAGCATCCCCTACATTTCCGGGAAATAGGACTACGGGTAAGTTGGGAAATTGAGGATGGTCAATGGGTGTGCGTACCACCGAGCAACCTGGGATAATTTGACCCAATAGTCGGGCTGACCTTAAAGCCAAACCGGTACTCAAGACATCATTAGAGGTAATGCCTCCCTTACTAATTAAAAAGCCAATATCGGTTGGCAATCTTCGCACAATATCCATTAATAAGGCTGAAACCGCTACTCCAAACTCTAGTCGGGTTTGCACATCCTTAAAGGTGAGTTCTTGGCGACTGGTGTAAACGACTGGTGTCTTTCCGGCAGAGTGAATTTCTTGGATGCGATCGCCAATACTGGCTAAAAGTTCATCCCGTTGCGTTGGGGACTCATCCAATAAATGGGACACATCCACCTCTACACCCACCACTCCCGGCGCTTGCAGGAGTTGCTCTAACTGTTGGGTTGTCTTTTTCACATGAGAACCCACAATCACCGCACCGGGTTTCCCTTGGCGCACATATTGAGCCATATCAGCGGCGGCGACTGGCTGTGGTGGAAGACTTGCCAGCGAGGTTAAGATGCTGGCAGCACTGCGAAATAGGAAGCGTTTCCCCTGGGCAGCAGCGGTTAGAATATCGGCTGCAAAGGTGTCCAAATCGGATTGAGCTTCCCCATCGACAACACAACATTGATTAGAAGTGAGGTTTTGGAGTCGTTCTAAGCTCCCCTTGCGGATATCTTCCAGCAAAAATGGCTCAACAGCCTCAGCCTTAATGCGACCTTTAGTTTTCTCTTCTACATAATTCGGCAAATAGCTGTGGTGATAGCCAAACACGGAGTCTTTGGCAAATTCGGTTTCGTGGACGGGGGTAGGAACGCCATCAATGATTAGGTAATGGATGCTTTCGCGGGTGACACGTCCCCCCTCAAAGAAGGCAGGGACTAGGAAATGGGCGTCAAATGGCCCAACTTCTTCGGCAATCACATCGGTTTCTACGGGATAATGTCCCCGCAGTGTGGAGTCTGAGCGACTGACAACCAGGAAATCCTTGATTCCTTCAGCATCTAAGGCAATTTTCAGGTTATGGCAGACTTCTCTGGTTACATCTGCCGCTTGTTCTGGGGTGAGTGCTCTGGTGTTGGTGAGGACAAAAAAGATGGGTGAGTCATCCCGGAGTCCCAGCCTTAAGGTTTCGACATCCCAGCGCATCAGTAGTAGGCAACTGTGGACAGTTTGGGAGCCGGTGGGGTCATCATCCAGAACAATAATTTTGGGGTTTGTGGTCATTTTTTATAGAAGAGTGAGTAAGAATTTCCATCCATTGAAATGGATTTGAGCTACGTAGGGATACCGTTGTGTATCGGTAAGGGGTTGTTAGATTATTCCCTCCGTTAATGGCTACGGTGTACACACAAATCTTCTCGACTTACGTTTGAGGTTGATAAGCCCCCTAAATCCCCCAATTCTGGGGGACTTTGAATTCCGGTTCCCCCCAAAATTGGGGGGCTAGGGGGGCTAAATGCAGCATGTGCAGTTACAAGCGAGATGTTTGTACACCGTAGCCTTTTCAAGGGGGGGGCTGGGGGGATCAAAGAGTGTGTGTTCACACCCTAGGGGGGTCAAAGATATTGATGAGTTGGGAGAAATTAAGCCCCGATTGATTCCCCTGTCGGTTGACAGTTTATCAGTTCACTGACGCGCTAATAGAAGATTCTAACAAGTAGTCAAAATTACTTGCATATAATTAAATATTTTAGTATAGTGACTTTGTTGCAACAAGCAACAAAGTCAGAAGCCAGCCTGGAACCCCGAAAAAGTCACTGGCTGGCTCTGGCTCCCAACTATGTAAGGAGACAAATTTAATTATGACTTACAAAGAATGCCTTAAGCCTTGGGCAGTGGCTCGTTTACTGCCAACGGGGAAGTGGGCGATTATTGGGCGATATTCTAAGAACTCAGATGCGGATGGACATCTGCGGTTATTGCGTCAGCGAGTGCCGAATATGAAGTTTAAAGTCGTGTTTGATGTAATGGAACACGGACAGGGTAGCGGTAAAGGCGATCGCAAATTCTGATAAATGGTAGGGGCAAGGCAATGCCTTGCCCTTATCCTGTGGCGTACTCATCAAC
>DATNQL010000771.1:0-13854 GCA_036704025.1 Stenomitos sp. | reverse complement strand
AAGCTCAGTCTCAAGTGATCGCGCCAACAGCGGAACTCACTTTGCCAGAGACTCAGCCCAAACCAGAATTTTCCGCAACACAAACTCCAGCCGAGCCAAAGCTAGCTGACGTGAAATTGCCTTCGCAAGTGTCTTTGACTCCGACTCAACTGACACCTGTTAACGAGGCAGGAGTAGAAACAGCACCAACAGCCGTACCTCCATCAATTGCCCAAGCCGCTCCTGGAGCCAATAGCTCAGACGTTTTAAATCAAATCAACCGCTACAGCCGCGAAGGAAACAACGCTGCGTCCCAAGACCAGGTCACCAACGTTTCCCAACTGAGTGATGTCAGACCCACAGACTGGGCTTATGAAGCACTCCGTAGCTTGGTAGAGCGCTACGGTTGTATTGCTGGATACCCAGATGGTACATTCCGTGGCAACCGAGCCATGACTCGCTATGAGTTTGCGGCTGGTTTAAACGCCTGTTTACAGCAAATCGAACGTCAGCTCGGTCAGAGTGGAGATTACGCCACTAAGGCTGATTTAGAAACTCTACAACGCTTGGTTGATGAGTTCCGGACAGAATTAGCAACGTTGGGAACACGAGTGGATCAACTCGAAGGTCGTGTTGCTTTCCTAGAAGACCATCAGTTCTCAACAACCACCAAACTGGCGGGAGAAGCCATCTTCGCTCTCACCGACGAGTTTGGTCGAGGGGGAGTTTCAAACAATACGGTATTCCAAGACCGCGTGCGTCTGACCTTCAACACCAGTTTCACTGGGAAAGACCGCTTGGTCACTCGTCTTGCAGCAGGTAATGCAACACAATTTGCCTTCAGCCAAGACGCACTGGGCAACAGAACACCACTAAGCGAAGGGCAACAGACGTTTAACATCGGTAACACCGGTAACAACGACGTTGTCCTAGACTGGTTGGCATACTACTTCAACTTCGGCAGCTCTAAAGTTTACCTGGCTGCTACCGGAGGGATTCATAGCGACTACGCTCCTACCCTCAACCCCTACTTCGAGGACTATGACGGTGGGAATGGTGCCCTCTCTACCTTTGCTTCTGAAAACCCGATCTATCGGATTGGCGGTGGCGCTGGTGCTGCAATCAGCCTTGGGGTTGGTCCTTTAGAAAGTATCTTAGGTCCTAGTACGCTGACCTTTGGTTACTTAGCCGGAGCCACAAATGGTGGTATAGATGGTTTTGGGGCTAATAATCCCAGAGAAAAGGCTGGCCTTTTTGATGGAGACTATTCCGCTTTAGGACAGCTAAATTTCAACCTGGGTGACCGGATTGGTGTTGGTGCGACCTATGTTCATGGTTACCATAACTCTGGTACCGATATCTTTGACCTAGGTGGTGGAGCTAATGCTCGAGTAGTAGGTAGTCAGTTCGCTAATCGTCCATCTACACTCTTAGGAGCCGCAGCTGGCGAGCGTCCGGTTGTTACCAACTCTTACGGCGGAGAAGTAGCTTTCCGACTGAGCGAAAACATCTCGATTAGTGGCTTTGGTACTTACACTCAGGCGACCGTACTCGGTCGAGGGAGAGCCGATATTTGGACTTATGGCGCTGGCGTTGCCCTCTCCGACTTTGGTAAACCCGGTAGTGTTTTAGGTCTATTCGCTGGTGTCGAACCGACTCTGAGAGGTGCGTCTCCTGGTCTGCGTCCGGCTGCTGGCTTTGCTCGCGACAACGTTTGGCACTTTGAAGGGTTCTACAAATATAAGCTGAACGACAATATCTCTGTAACTCCAGGTGTGATCTGGGTTACCGCTCCTGGTCAAGACGAAGACCAAAGAGATGCCGTCATCGGTACCCTCAGAACTACGTTCACCTTCTAAAAGAATCCTCTAACCGCTCAAGCGGAAGAGTAATAATTTGATAGACAAGCCTCGCCAGCCGCGAGGCTTTTTTGATCTGATCCCCAATAGGGCAATCACCGGTGGTGAACCGGAGTATACTAGAAAAGATGCCTTTTAAACGTGATCGAACCCGTGGAACTTTCCTGTAAAACCGAGTATGCACTTTTGGCCTTGTTGGAATTAACGGCTTGTTATCATGAAGGTGAGCCGCTTCAAATCCGTCAGATTGCGACTATCCAGAATATCCCTGATCGATATTTAGAGCAGCTACTCGCCACTTTGAGACGTGGCAGTCTAGTCCGTAGCCATCGAGGGGCAAAAGGAGGCTATGTCTTGGGACGAGAACCTTGGAAAATTACCCTTTTAGATGTGATTAATTGCTTGGAAGGCTCCAATGCAAAAGCCTCTAAAAGTGATACCCCATCCAAAACCATAGAAAGCGCGATTGTCGGCGAAATTTGGCAGGAAGTCCACGATCGCGCCCATGAAGTCTTGCAAAAATACACACTTCAAGATTTGTGTGAAAAGCGGGATGCCCGACGGCAGCTCGATATCATGTATTACATTTAGTCATGGGTCAAGCCGTTGAAAGTTAGTCTAAACTTTCAAGTTTCCAATCTTCCAACAGACTAACTTTCATCTCCTCTGATGACCTTTAAGAACTATCCACTAACACTAAGCACTAACCACTCATGCGTATTGCCCAAAATATTACAGAACTCGTCGGTCGTACACCCTTGGTACAGTTAAACCGCATCCCTCAAGCCGAAGGCTGTTTAGCTCGAATTGTTGTGAAACTAGAAGGAATGAATCCCGCCGCCTCCGTTAAAGACCGTATTGGCGCGAGTATGATCAATGCGGCAGAAAAGCAGGGGCTGATTACTCCAGGAAAAACGGTTTTAGTGGAACCGACTTCTGGAAATACGGGTATTGCTCTAGCGATGGTAGCGGCAGCTAAAGGTTACCAGCTCATTTTGACCATGCCCGACACCATGAGTACAGAACGACGGGCAATGCTGCGAGCTTACGGTGCCAAACTCGAGCTGACTCCAGGCATCCAGGGCATGAGCGGCTGTATTCAGCGGGCACAAGAGATTGTAGCAACAACGCCAAATGCCTACATGCTGCAACAGTTTAACAACCCAGCCAATCCCCAAATTCACCGGGAGACGACAGCGGAAGAAATTTGGGAGGATACAGAAGGACAAGTAGACTTTCTTGTCGCTGGAGTGGGTACGGGAGGTACGATTACCGGCGTGGCGGAAGTGATTAAACAACGCAAACCCAGTTTCCAAGCGATCGCTGTCGAACCGATCAACAGTTCAGTGCTTTCGGGAGGGCGTCCAGGGCCTCATAAAATACAGGGGATTGGAGCCGGTTTTATTCCTGAGGTTCTCAAAGTTGAGCTGATCGATGAAGTTATCGTTGTTACAGATGAAGATGCGATCGCTTATGGTCGTCGTCTCGCTCGCGAAGAAGGACTCCTCTCCGGTATTTCCACAGGTGCCGCCCTCTGCGCCGCCATTCAAGTTGCCAAACGTCCCGAAAATGAGGGACGGCTCATCGTGATGGTGCAGCCTAGCTTTGGGGAACGTTACCTGAGTACCCCTCTGTTCCAAGAGCCAGAAGTGCGAGTAGCTGCGGCGTTGGGTTAAAGCTGATAGAGATTTATCCTCTACCTCAAAGGGTAGAGGATACTCACACAAAAAAGCTCAGCTATACTTACTGAGCTTTCTAAAATCTCAAGCTGACGCAGGAACACGATCTACGAGCTATGTAGGAACATCTCCGAGCACTACCAGTGGAATTTGAGTTTTACGCCAAAAATATGGCGATCACTTCATGCATTTTCTGATCGCTTGCCCAAGCAAGTTTGAGTGTTGTTGAGTGTTGTTCAGAACAAGATTGCGCTACGTTGAAAGTTAACCATAAGGGCAGTGCCCACTGTTTTTGTTTTCGACCCTACCCATGTCAGAATCCAACCACTACAACACGCTCAATATCAGCCCTAAAGCCACATCAGCAGAAATTAAACAAGCTTATCGGCGTCTAGCGAAGCTCTTTCACCCCGATAGCCAGAACCAAGCCGCTGACCCGGATAAAATCAGAGAAGTGAATGCGGCATACGAAATCCTGAGTGACCCAACACGTCGTCGCTCTTATGACGAACAACTGTACGCCTCGCCGTCTCAAACTCAATTCCAGAATCGGCAACAACGGACAGCCGATGCCCAACAAAACTACCAGCGTCATCGGCAAACGGGACAAGAGGCTGATTTCCAGCTCAATCAGTGGTTGCAGTTAGTCTATAAACCCGTCTCCCGCTTGATTCGCCTCATTCTTAAACCTTTAAAGGTTCAAGTGGATGAACTCTCTGCTGACCCGTTTGATGACGAACTGATGGCGAATTTCCAGGCTTACCTGGAACAGTGTCGTCACTATCTTCATCAGGCTCAGCTTACCTTTCGCTCTCAACCGAATCCCCCAACCGTGGCGGGTGCAGCGGCTAGCCTCTACTACTGTCTGAATCAGTTAGGGGATGGAATCGAAGAGTTAAACTTTTTTACCCTCAATTACGATGACCACTATCTACATGTGGGTCAGGAACTCTTTAGAATTGCTACAGGTTTACACTATGAAGCTCAAGACGCTCTCAGGGAATTGGCTCAAAAAGTATAAAGGCTCAAGGATTAAAAAACCTTAATTCTGATTATTCATACCTCAGACTTCATGGTTGCTAACGACCAAAATTCGTTTATCCTGGAAACAGATCCCGTTTACGGAACTTTACATATTCGGATTCATCAGTGATCGAATGGAATGCATCATTAACCGTCGCGCTCAGTTTTCCGCAAGTCACCGATACTGGTTGCCAGAGCTGAGCGAAGCCGAAAACAGTCAGAAATTTGGTTTAGGCTCCCGGTTCCCAGGACATGGACATAACTACGTCCTCTTTGTTTCCCTGGTTGGGCAGCTAGATGAGTATGGCATGGTGCAAAACTTGTCAGAAGTCAAAAAGGTGATTAAACGGGAAGTCACCAGCCAACTGGACTATGCTTATCTCAACGAGATTTGGCCAGAATTTCAACAAACCCTACCGACAACCGAAAATATTGCACGGGTTATTTGGCAGCGTTTGGCTCCTCACTTGCCAATCGTGCGGATTCAGCTATTTGAACATCCAGAACTTTGGGCTGATTATCAAGGAAACGGCATGGAAGCACATTTAACGATTAGTACTCACTTTAGCGCCGCTCATCGACTCGCTCATCCTGACTTAAGTTACGAAGAAAACAGCGAAATCTACGGCAAATGCGCTCGTCCAAACGGTCATGGACATAACTACCATCTAGAAGTAACTGTCCAGGGAGAGATTGACCCCCGTACTGGCATGATTGTCGAGTTAGGTGCTTTGCACCAAGTTATCGAAGATTATGTGGTTGAGCCGTTTGACCATACGTTCCTCAACAAAGATATTCCTTACTTCACTCATGTTGTACCGACAGCAGAAAATATTGCCATCCACATCCGTCAGTTGTTGCAACAGCCGATTCAAGATCTAGGTGCTCAACTCTATAAAGTCAAATTGATTGAAAGCCCTAATAATTCTTGCGAAGTCTACTGCTCCCAAACGACGTCATCTTCAGAGCTTGTCCAAGAAAGTCAAGCTCTGGTGAGGTCTGCTTAAAGAAAATTAGTAACCTCGCTCAATTTCCATATCTTCCCATCGGTGAGCGGAATATCGACTTTTGGGTGAGGTGGAGAAGCTAATCACGGATGTTATAGTTTGGAGGGGTTAGGGACAAATCCTCCCTATAATTCTTCTTGTGTAGCCATTGAGGGTATGTAGCGACGAGTGGTATCAAAACGGACACTGACAGATAAACAAGAATCTAGAGGTAGAACTTGACTCTTTAAGCGAAGTCAGTGTTAAACAACATCGGTTGAATTGGATCAGTACTCAAAAAAAACATCCATAATCCCAGCCAAAAACAGAAGGTAGGAGGTAAAAATGGCACGAAAAATTAGATTTTTCACCTCTGACTAACCCAAAAGCTTTCACTGTTATATGAATAGCCCCTGACATAATCAGCTAGGTCGGTTTTTGTCCATTTTTTGTCCATCTCCAGCTTGGGTTGAACCTGACAGATTGGAAATGTGAATGGAGAACACAGCTTGGTACCTGACGAGTTTAAGAGGCATATCCCTATGGAAAACTAGCTGCTGTGCTGTGACGGCGAATACAAGAGTCGCCCAGCCAAAAAGTTAGAGGAAACGCTGGTTACGCCAGGAAATACAAGTAGGCCAAATCAAGTGTTAGCACAGATATCAATGCCTTGTGTGGGTGAAATAGATCGGCTCCTAGAACAGGGAGTTGAGCAACAAAAGACGGGTCAATTTGAGGTAGCGATTGAGTCTTTCCAACAAGCCCTCAAAATTTACACACAACTGCACAATCAACGAAAAGTAGGAAGAATTTTGTGCTACTTGGCACTGACTGTTTACTCCATGGGAGACTTTCCCCAATCGATTGAGTATGCTAAGCGCAGTTTAACGATTGCACAAGAACTCTCAGAGCGGCATCTAGAGGGACAAGTATTGGGAATCCTGGGAAATTGCTACCGCCACATGGGTGATTCGGTTAAAGCCATTGAACAGGGTCAACAAAGCTTGACAATTATGCGGGAACTCCAAGACCGTGCGGGAGAGGTTGCAGCGTTGAACAACCTGGGACTCGCTTATAAAGCGATGGGTGATTTATCGACGGCGATCGCCTACCAGCAAAATAGCTTGAGTGTTGTACAGACTCTAAATGACCTTCAAGCCACTGAGCAGATTTTACGAAATCTGGGAAATGCCTTCTATGCCATGGGGGATTTTGCTCAAGCCATTCAGTATTATGAGCAGCGTCTGACAATTGCCAGAGAATTGGGCGATCGTCGCATCGAAGGACAGATTCTCAAAAATCTTAGTTATGCTTGCTATGCTTTGGGAGATTATCCTCATGCGATTGAGTATGGTCAAGCTAGGCTGGTGACGGCACAGGAACTCGGTGATTGCCGCGCCGAAGAACAATCCCTCGGCAGCTTAGGCGTTGCCTTCGATGCCATGGGAGATTACGCCCAAGCCATTGAGTACTATGAACAACGTTTGCAGGTTGCACGCTCTATCCCGGATCAGCGGGTAGAAAAACAGGCGTTAAGTAGTCTGACAACGGCCTGTTACGCTCTGGGTGACTATGCCAAAGTGATGGAGTACCATGAGCAACGTTTAGCCATGCGCGATCACTAAGAACGAGGGAACAATAGGCTCAGTCAGAACCGATTACCTTCTAACTGGATTCTTCATGGCTGGCGGGAGATGTTTCCCAGTTCTTCATTCAAAGTCCGGAGATCAGATACTATTGACAGAGGCATCCGGTCATTTCACAAGACTTTGGACAACTTTTGGTTCGATGAGCAAAAGTTTAGTCATCCTGTAATTGTACCCAGATGCCTCGCCCAAACGATAAAATGTCGTACTTAAGATAACGGTGGAGGAAATATGGAACCTATGCAACAATCTGAAGAGGCTGTAGCCGCTGAAGCACAAGAGCTAAAAGTAGACGTCAACGTTGACAAACCTGGGGCGATCATCAAACCTCCTGCTCCATCGCCATCAACCGACCAAGCATGGCAGGAATGGGTGCAAACCGCTTCTGAATTTTTGTCAAAACTACCCGATTATGTCGGGGATTTCTTTTCGAGTTACCAAAAACCTTTGCTCACCGTAGGAATTATCGTAACGGGTGGCATTACCGTTAAGGTAACCTTAGCGGTACTCGACGCCATCAATGATATTCCGCTCATGGCACCTATTTTTGAGTTGGTGGGAATTGGGTATACCGCCTGGTTTGTTAACCGCTATCTCCTCAAAGTAGAGACCCGTAAAGAGCTAGCCGACGAATTTACGGCGCTGAAAGGTCAAGTAGTTGGTAAAGACTAACTACTGGTAGGGGCAACCACGACCGGAGCTTTAGTGAGGAGATTGCCCCTACAGACAATCAATGTTTCTGGGATGAGTGAGCCGATACTCTAGTTTCCTACAAAAAAATTGATCAGTAGACTGATGCCAGATGAGCTTCAGTCTGCTGCTCGCGATGACGCCTAAGGCTTAACCAGGTACTGAGAAGGGATAGCCTCAACCTTACCGGATTGAACCATGCCTTGGTAAACCAATGCCGCCACTTCTGCACGAGAGGCATTGCGATTGGGGTTGAGGACATTAGAACTGGGATAATTGATCACAAGCCCCGATGTCGTCGCTGCACTGACCAGAGCTTTGGCGTAGCTAGGAATTCGATTGCCATCCTGATAAATCTTGAGTCCCTCTTGATCCACTGTCGTCGGCTTCAACCCCAAACCACTCGCTAGCGCTACGATCGTTTGGACTTTAGGAATGGGTTGGTTGGGTCGAAAAATATTGTTGGGATACCCTCGCAAAAAACCCGTTTTGACTGATTGCTCAATGGCTGGTAATGCCCAATGGCTCGTTGGCACATCCTTATACTTCAGTACAGTTGATGTGGGTTGTTGCTCAAAGGCTTTCTGCAATAAAGCCGCAAATTCTGCCCGCGTAATTGCACCACCTGGCTTAAAGGTGCCATCTGGGAAACCACTGATAATACCCCGAGAGGCTAAAGCTTCGATGTAAGGACGCGCCCATAAATCTTGGGGAACATCACTAAACTTGATCGGTGTTGCCGCCTTCACAGCAGTTGGTGTAGGGGAGGCTTCAGCCTGTGGGGCGACTGGCACCACTATCGGAATCGTTCTAGAACCGGCCTTCGGTGCTTCTGTTGAAGCGGGTTGTGGAGTTGGTACAGGTGCAGCGAGTCGTTCTGTACTCGATACCGGAGAGGGTGACGGTGTGATGGCTTCCGACCTCGGCAAGGATGTTGCTTCTGGGCTTACCGTGGGTACAGAGGTTTTTTGATCTAATGGTATTACCCCGATTGGGCTTGCAGCCGGCTTTGTCGCTTCGGAATTGAGAAATCGACCAAGGTTGAATCCTTTGTCCCGTTGACCCAGCGTTACAGCGAGAATGGTGCCGATGGTAGCAAAGGCAATGACTATGCCTAGCAACTCATCAAAACCGAGTCTAGACGAGTCTGGATCGGGTGGAGGTACATTGGTCATCGGCACTTTCCCTCTCTAAGGCGGTCTGATAATTCAAATTCAATTAAAAGACGGGAGATAATTCAGGTTTACTCCCTTCTGGTTTTAGTTTAGCGGCAAAATGCTTTTCCACAAGCTTTGGGATTTCTTGAGGAGCCAGACCCGTGTAACGGGATTTATCCGGCATCACAACAACACAAGGCCCTTGTTTACACTGCTTCATACAGCCAGTGCCTTTAATCGCGACTTGCTCTTCTAATCCATGATCATGTAAAGATTGTGTCAGGGCTTGACACACCTGATCAGCACCTCGCTTGCGGCAAGAGGATTTTTGGCAGACCATAACACAGGCTTTGCCTTTAGGTGCAGCCATCGGTGAGGCGTGATTTAGAGATGGGGATGAAGAGGATGGGGAGGAGTTGCCAGAAGCCTGTTGCGTTTCCCTACTGATTCTCGCTAACCTGCCAGGTTTCTCCGTATCCTGCTTAACCAAACCTTTGAGGGCAGGAGCCGTGACTTTCAGATGATAGGCTTTGAGTTTCAGTTTACCCGTTTTGTCTTTCAGCTTCCGTTCACCGAAAATCTCAACCCAGTCTCCGGGTTGAAGTAATCCAGCCATGGAGTAGCGCAGCTCTTTGGACAGCTTGATATAACGTTCTCCCTCAGCCGTTGCGACTCGTATGCGTTTGGGTTTTTCCTCAACGTCACCGACAAAACCCATAAACCGCCCCTCTAGATAGAACGGTGATACTTTCCCTTCTTTTATTAATCTAATCACGCCTAAATCCTAAGTTTGTTTATCTGAGAGCTTGCACTTGCCCCATCAGTCCCAAAGAGACGACAATCCCTCGAGTATCGCTAAAGTCTTAGTCAAGGAGGCTTGAATGAATAGACAAGTCTACTCAAGTGAACTTGAGCGATGAGACGGAACATCAATATTCCGAACGATTGAGGATGCAGGAGCAAGATCTGAGTTATTAAACTCAAACTAACTTAATTGATAAAAAATGTCATCTATTTGGACTTATATTTTTCTTATTGCTTCACTCTGGGAACGAGCTTCAACCGCTCAAACCTTTGAATTTCAAGATTTATCGCCGATTGATGATGCCAGCACGGTCTAACAGCTCAGTGTGTTCCTTTATAAATAATTCTTGTGAACAAGGAGAGTCCACTGAAGGATGAAATGACTCCCTAAGTTACCACTCCCGTCAAAGGTCAGAGTTTTGATTCATTTGTAACTCAGCAAGCGCTTCGAGCTGTTGATCTAAACCGCGTAACTGCTGATTCAGTGCTGGCAGTGTTTCCAGAGGGAGGGGACAACGGTAAGAGCGATCGCGAATTTCGTGTAGCTTTCGCTGTAGCTGTTGAGCCAGCTTCAGGGCATCCTCACCCAGTTTTTCGATCTGTTGGCGCTGGTAAAATTTCAAAGCCACTCCCCGCAACACCTGCAATGTGGCTTCTTCTCCGTGGGTACCAGGCATTACCCGTAATCGCAGCAACAAACATTCTTGTTGATAACGGCGTTCAATTTCTACCTGCTTGGGTTGTCCCACAGGCAGCAACGGTAAGTTGAAGATACGCTTGAGTTCGATAATTAACCCTTGAAACACCGTTAAGGCTAATCCTTCTAAGACAGACTGCAACACACCATCTTGACTCCAAAGGATACGGCCTTGCTCGGATTGGCGTTCAAAATAAAGCCGACCAATTCCACCAATCAGGACTCGACCCAACAACTCTTGTAACAATTGTGGCGGTGGTAATGTAGCAACATATTCTATCGGACGAGCTAGATGAATCGCTTTGACTTCGAGGGGCAAAACCGCTTCATCCGAAGGCGACATTTTACGGACTGATGTGACGGCTGTTGTTGGTGGGGTTTCCAGGGGGGGATGGCTGGATAATTCCGAGGTTTGAGTTGGGTTGGAACAGAGGGGATTGTCGTTAAGAAGTGGGGGTGATGAGGGTGTTGAAGCGTTTTCCGGATCGCTGTCAAGATGCAGTGGACTCTCCAAAGGTTGGGAATCCGAATGGTGATCAGGCGGAATGGGGGGTTGAGTCGCTTGCGGTTGCTCCTCCAACCCTGGCTGACGGACAGGTGCAGTGCGATGGGTATGATTCAAATAAGCCGACAAAAGTGACTGATGAGCCTCTGGAGCAATGGGTTCTGTTTTGAGCGAACAGTTTAAATAGGCAAGGATACGACGCACATAATCGAGGGCAGAGGAGTCTTGAGGCGCTACCATGGCTAGCCTTAAGTACTTTCCTTCCAGAGCAACAGGCAAAAATTGATAGTAGAGGCAAGCTTCAAACGGCAAAATACTATCAATCAGCCGGAACATTTGGTCAGTCTGAAAACCAGAAAGATCTGACGCCTGAGTTGACAGCGTCTCTGACGAGGGATTTGTGAGTTGGCCTGGGTTGCTGGGTGAGGGCACCATAAAAATTTTTCCAACCTGAGTAGCGACTGATTGAGATGCCCCAAAAGCGCCAAAAATGAGAATTTTCAGTGAGGGTTTGGGTAGAAAAACCACCCTTAGGCCCTACTGAGCTTTCTGTTTGAGAGAGTTATGGGTAAATACTAAGGCTGAAGAGCTACCTGACCACTTACCCTCGGTTTAGGGAGCGCTTCGTAGAGCTTGAGCTGCCAAATAAAGTTTACTCCATTCCCCTATGACCTGGTTTATTTTCCAGTTTAAGTCTTTCGCGATCGCTTCTAACGATTTTCCGGCTTTGCGCTGTTCCAGTAACTGGCGCTGCTCTGGTGTTAAGCTTTCCAACAATTCTTGCCACTGCCTTGGCGTTAGCCCTAGGTTATGCTCCTGTAGAGAAGATTCCAGCCAGTTAGCGACTAACTCCGGCTTCGCTTTAATGGAAAAAACCCGAATCGCATGGTAGCTGATTTTTTCTCGCAGCCGATAGATTTCCTTGACTGGCTTATTTAACGCCTTGGCGATCGCCTCTTGAGACTTACCCTGGAGGTAGAGCTGAAGCCATTGTCCTGCCTCTGGACCTAGATTTTCTGTCAAGTAGGCTTCAAATTCTTGACGGACAGACTTCCGCAGCGCCTGTTGCTCTTCCCAAGCTTGACCTTCTTGATATTGGGCGACGGCTTGGTTGTCCAACAGACTAACGGGTGAATCCGTGTCTTCTGGGGTCACCTCCTCCGATACTAACCTTACCTTGTCACCTTCGGGGATATGGGTCATACCCCCACGTTGTGACCTTCTCAAGAAATTAACAAATCGATAAACCAGTAGCGGTTGGTTCCGAATCGGACGTAGACAATATTCCTCAATGCTGGTAAGCAATAAAGCATCCCGAAGACGCATGTCTTCGGTACATTGAGCAATCCAGGTAATTTGTTTTTGGATATAGCGATCGCTATTTAACAATTCTTGAATAACTTCTTGTAAAACATCGACCACCGCTCGTTGGCGATCACGACTCAGGGACACCCAAGTGCGGATTTTATTGCGTAATGTAACCAACCCAGCTAATCGAGTTGTTAAATGGCGATAAGCTCGTTCTGGTTCTACCCCCAGGTAACGCTGGCGCAAAATCCGATAGCGATAGTCCATCGCCTGTTTGGCAATCTCCAATTGGTTGGGCATCAGAGTATCAAACCGCTCCGGGTTCTCCCCCAATAACCACCGAATGATACTTTGGCGGGTCGTTGGGCTTTGATCGGGGTAATCGCTCAATAGACGCGATCGCCACTCTTGCTCCAGTTTTTCCGCCAACTTGGTCATGAGATTGCGCTCCTCAAACCCTCTCTCTAAAGTTTGCATGACAATCCTCTGTTACTGCACTCAAGTTGTTTGTGCGTCGGCTGCTTTTTATTGGAACATGTCTGTCTATAAAAAGAAGTGATCGGGCTTCTCTCCCCTCGCTCTATCCATCACATGGGCACCCTGATGAATAACACGGGTAGAGTGAGACTCAGATCTTCTCTTTTAGTGACTCAGATCACAATAGGCGAACCGATGGCTCACTGGAGGTAAATGTTAAATTTTATAACCTCAAGAAAGCCTCCTACTATAGCTCTCACTAACACCGATAAATTTTATGCAACCTGAGAAAATTGAGTGGGATTTACAACGGTTGAAGGAGGAGCAACAACTAATTCTCAACCAGATAGACAATGCGATCGCCTTAATTGACCCATCACAGCAGTTGATTTTATTTAATCAACCCTTCACCCAACTGTGGGGACTTCCTGGAGACTGGCTCACTCAAAAACCGTTGTTTCAGGACGTCTGTGATCGGATTGTGGCTCACGGCTACTGGTCTAATCTGCAATCAGAACAGATTCAGTCTACTTTACACAAAACCACGGCTAAAACGGTCTCTTTTTCCATCGAACAAGCCAATGGCATTCATCTGGACATCAAGGTAACCGTCACCGCTACAGGCGGGCACTTGTTGACGTTTCGGGATGTCACGGTTAAGGAGCAAGCCCGACGGGAAGCCGTGCTGATGCAGACGAGTTTAAATGCCGAAATCAGGCGCTTAAGATTTTTACAAGGACTGACTGAACGGCTGCAACCCGCCAGTGAATTGCGGGAGATTGGTGAGTTCGCCCTCGCTTACCTCGTGGAAACAACGGGTGCTGCCTTCGGGGATGTGAAGGTGATTATCGGGCAAGGGCGAGACGTTCTTGCCAATACTCTGACTCATCGGGTTTCGTCTGAGTTTATTGCCAGTTACGGCACACCCGTCGTCAGTGAGATGGAAGCCGTACTCCAGCAAGGTATCCCTTACGGGCAAGGCTTACTGTGGCAAGTGGTCGAAAGCGGTGCGCCTTTATTCGTGGAAGATTATTCTAATCACCC
>DATNQL010000770.1:0-4523 GCA_036704025.1 Stenomitos sp. | reverse complement strand
GTATTTCCGCCCTAGGAGTTGTGCATAACTATTAACGGCTCGGAGTGGCTCTTGCAAATCGTGGGAAGCCACGTAAGCAAACTGCTCTAGTTCCCGATTAGAATACAACAAGTTCGTGTTGGCTTCTTTCAGATCAGCGGTTCGTTTTTGTACTCTGGCTTCTAGGTGTTCATTGAGTTGTGTCAGCGAGGCTTCTGCTTGCTTGCGCTCCCTAATCTCTTGCTTAATCGCACAGTACACTAAATAAAAAGCGATGAAGTTGAATGCAATGCCAAAGAAGAATATTAACTGTATTTTCTGGGCGTCTTCCTGTTTGGTCTTTAACCAAGTTTGTAATTGCTCATATTCTTTACTTTTCATCTGCTGGAGAAGTGTTCTGACTTGCTCCATGAGAAGTTGTCCCTGATGGGTCAAAACTACCTGATTCGCCGCTTGAAACCCTTTGTTTTGCCTTAATTCAATCGTTCCCCGAAGCTCAGTAAACTTTTGAGCAATCAGGGGTTCCAGATGAGAAAGTAGCTGCTGTTGTTGAGGGTCAGATTCTGTTAATGTTTCGAGAACAGCTAGTTGCTCACCCATTGTTTTTACAGCCAGGTTATACGGCTCTAAGTAAGACTGTTGTCCTGTGAGCAAATAACCCCGTTGACCCGTTTCAGCCTCTGTAACGGAAGAAAGTACATTTTCCAGCTCCTGAAGAACTTTTTGGCTATAATTCACCCGATTGGAAGTTTCTTTTTGTCTGATAAAGCTTGAATAAAACAGAAGATTTAGGCCCAATAGAATCACGGAAGCGAGTCCCAACATTGCCATAGTCTTCGTTTCAACAGACCATTTTTTTGGGAAAGACTTCAAGGGAAAGCTTTGAATCATTCTCCCCGTTAGGTGAAACTGGGAATTGCCTAGTTTATGAACAAAAGACGCGGATTTAAATATTCCTCCATCCCCAACTAGAGGTTCAGTGTTTGATTGAGTTAGCTTGTGGCTGACATTTTGATGTTTCACAGCATGGTCTCCCAAAACCCTAAGCCAAGAATGCTATTTTGTCCCTATACTTGGGCTGAATTAGCTCCTTTATTGTTACCACTTTGAATAAAAACTTGTCTCCGGGAAAATACTGAATTGGCTCAGCCCTTTGAATAAACTCTAACTGTCAGTAAAATTACGGTTTACTTTCTCGATTCGCGAGTGGATACCCAATCTGTTCTTAAATTAAGGTTTAATTTCACTAGCGACAACAGCAGTTATCCGATTGATTCTCTGTAACCCATGGCAAATGTTCGATTAGAAAGGATTACCCGTCAATTTGACCAAATTACGGCAATTGAGGACGTTACTTTTGAGGTGCCGGATGGGCAATTGTGGGTGTTAGTGGGGCCATCTGGTTGCGGTAAATCTACACTGCTGCGGATGATCGCCGGTTTGGAATCGATCAGTGATGGCAATCTATTGATTGATGATGTTTTGGTCAATCATGTCCCGGCACGGCAGCGAGATGTGGCGATGGTGTTTCAGAACTATGCCCTTTACCCGCACATGACGGTGGCGGAAAATCTTTCGTTTGGATTACGGATGCGGAAAGCAGACAGGGCAACGATTGAGAAACAGGTAGAGAGAGTGGCGCGATCGCTGGATATTTCCCATCTGTTGGATCGTAAACCCAAGCAGTTGTCTGGAGGGCAACAGCAACGAGTGGCACTGGGCAGAGCGATCGCACGGGAACCCAAAGTTTTTCTGTTGGATGAACCCCTCTCCAATCTGGATGCTCAGTTACGGGATGAGACAAGAGCAGAATTAAAGCAGTTACATCAACGATTAGGCATCACGACGATTTATGTAACTCATGATCAGGTGGAAGCGATGACCCTAGCGGATCAAATTGTAGTCCTGGATCAGGGTCGGATTCAACAAATCGGTGACCCACAAGCGATTTATGCTAAACCTGCCAATCGGATGGTGGCGACGTTTTTGGGTAATCCTCCAATGAATGTTTTTCCTGGCACTTATCTGGGTGATGGTTTTCAGGTGGGGGGTCAGTTTTTGGCTTGTCCTAGTGAGCTTCAGCTTAGGTTGCCATGGGTTCAGGGGCAACGGGTGGAGTTGGGGATTCGCCCGGAATATGTGGAGTTCAGAAATAACTCCAGACAAGAGAACACACAGAGGCAAGGGGCACTGAGCATGGAGGTCAGTGTGGTTGAACCGTTGGGGCGAGAGACATTAGTTCGTGGGTATTTGCCGGAATCGGAAGTTCGGTTGGATGTTCTAGCGCCTTCGGATTGGCGTGGGTGTCCGGGCGATCGCATTGGCATCCAATTGAACCTTGACCAGTTGTTTGTTTTTGACCCCACGACGGGTAATGCCCTCTATCCATCAATATGCAGTTGAATTGTTCTACGCTGACATTGCTTACAATCAGGCTTCAAGCTTCTAGTTTTGACTGAAATGTTAAGGTGGGGTCGGCTTCTTTAAAATTCCTATCTTAAGGTTGTTGACTCTTCTCGCAAGAGGATATTCTGGCTAGGATTGCTGCTATTTTTTCGCTGTCCTCATCCTTTACCGACTCATTGGCGTAATTCATGCATTATCCTCTGGAGCTCCAATTCAAATTTTGGGCTTTGTCACCCCAATTGTCTGTAACTGACGCCCACGGTAGCCTTGTCTTCTATGTCAAGCAGAAACTCTTCAAACTCAAGGAATCGATTACTGTCTTTGGTGATGCTCAGCAAAACAATCCCTTATACTCTATCAAGGCTGATCGCATCATCGATTTTTCGGCGAGTTACAACTTCACTTCATCAAGTGGTATCCCTTTAGGTTCGGTGAAAAGACGAGGCTTAAGATCGCTGTGGAAAGCGCAGTACGACATTTTTGAGGGTGACACGGTCGTCATGACCATTCGGGAAAAAAATCCATGGGTTAAAGTCATGGATGGATTATTTAGTGAGATTCCCCTCATTGGTATATTCAGTGGCTATGTCTTCAATCCCGCTTTTGTCGTGATGCGCTTAGATGGCTCAATTGTGATGAGCCTAGAAAAGCAGCCTTCTTTCTTCTCCCGAAAGTTTACGATTAAACAACTCAATCAACTCAGTGAGCAGGAAGAAATACAGGTTTTGTTAAGTTTATTAATGATGATTTTACTAGAACGCTCTCGTGGCTAAGCTAGTCAAAAGGGTAAACTCTTATGTAGACAGTATCCTGCCTGCTTGCTGTATGACTATTCGATGTAAACGCGCTTTATCTTAAGCTTGGCTTGAATTCTCTCTTTGTCCGCTTCGCAATAGAACCCAGCCCAATAGGGCAAGGATAGCACCTAAAGTCAGAAAGCCCATATCCCACGCTAACTGATTTGGGCCGGGTTTAACGTGATGAATTCCTAGAATTTGGTGATCGATGAGACCTTCTATAACGTCAAATAACCCTGCACCCAGAAGTAAAGACCCGCCGAAAATTTTGGACGACCAGGCTATATCGCTACGTCCACCGGCAAGCCAGAGCAATAGCAGGCCAATCACACTCAATGTCCAGGTGCCTAAATGAAAAAGACCATCTCCTAAAGTATTGGCCTCCAGATTAGAGAGGTTTGTGGCTGGTCGAATACTTGTCACCATGTGATGCCACTGAAGGATTTCGTGCAACAAGATGCCATCAACAAATCCTGCCAGCAAACCAGCACCAATCAGGATGCCCGCCGCGACCAGTAATCCACTGTGCTTATCGGTTTCCAGCTTAGACTCCATAACAAAACTTCATCCTTCAGCTTTGTGAGGTTTTCGTTAAGATTCGCATAACCCTCTTGTCGCAGCTACCATCCCTCGTTAGAGTTAAGGGTTCCTACATAAAATACCCACTCAGTGGGTTGACAAACTGCTCAGTCAAACAGTGAAACCTTCTCCTTCTTCCGGGAAACTACTGAGATGGGCAGAAAATTGTTCCAATGTTCCGTAATCTCCACCAGGAAAGTTCACCAGACAATGTGCCAAGGTTAATTAACCAGCCCTTGATTGGTGTAGCTGATGGAGGGTGGAATAGATCTCACAACGCTTCTCTACGATTTTCCTCCTATGGCTTCAAAAGACCTCAAGATCAAATTCCCTTTGTGGCAATTTCTGAACCAGCCAGTCTTTAGTTCTAAAACAAAGCTTATACTCGATCCTCGTCTGTTTGCCTATCTCTACAGAGTTAAACTCCTAGAACGCTGTTGGGCTAAAGTGTGTGATGCTAAGGGGCGTCAGTGCAATTGATATTTTTGTCATAAGTCATTATTGACACTCCCCATAGCTTTAGCTAGGGGATTCTTGCATCTAGTTACTCGCTCCTGAACGGAGCGAGTCGTTCATCAAGTTAGGGGCTGTGCCAAGCAGCCCATTCTCTGTAGCAGATAAAGCCATTACAGCAGCATCCTTCTGTAGCTCCAGAGAACAAGAAAACCCTTCCCACTGTGCGATGTTGTGAGAGGCATTTAAGTCGGCATTGTGGTAGTGTCCGTGCGGACAATTAAAATCATGCTTATGGCGATGACCCAT
>DATNQL010000769.1:0-3584 GCA_036704025.1 Stenomitos sp. | reverse complement strand
ATGGCCATTTAGCTGCACATCAGCTTAAACATCAAATAAATAGTATTTTTGCATTCTGGTGTACGCCGTTCATAAACACCTCTTTTCAATCATCCCTACTCAAATACTTTCGATCAGATTCGCGATCGCCTCATTGACGACATCAGGATATTCTGCCATCATCAGATGCCCAGCATCCGGCAAGTGTAGATGGTTGCTCTTCGAGAAACAGGCCGCCAACTCTTCCCCCATTGTGTAGGTGAACATGGAGTCTTTTCCGCCACTAATCACCAAAACGGGAATCTGGGAATTGAGCTGAGAGGGACGCCTGAAGAAGTTATAATTCCAGAAGATTTCCAGTGCCTTGTAGGGATGCGGTTCAGTTGGGACTGGGCATTCGGCAAAAAACTGCTCGATGACTTCATGGCGGTGAGGGCTAGATAAATAATGGGTCAGTTGCTGTACACAGGGTAAATGATAGAAGTGTCTCCCTCCCCAAGCGAGAAACTTCATCAACGGGACTTCCCACCAAGGCGCAAGGTCATGGGTGCCACCCGCAATCAAAACCAAGCCGCTTACGGGATGTCGTCTTGCCCACTCTAACCCGATGGGTACCCCGTAGCTGTGGCAACATAAGACAGGGGCAGTGATGTGAAAGCGATGCAGCAGCCGCTTGAGGTCTCGTTGGTGTCGCCCGATCGAATAGCGTTCATAAGGTGTTGACTGACCATGTCCCGCTAAATCGTAGGCTAAGACTTCCCGACCCTGTGCCTGGAAGAAATTATACTGTGACCGCAGGTTAAATCGGTTGCCCATTCCCCCATGCAGAAAAACGAGAGCCGGACTCTGACCTCGATGATGACAAACCTGTAAATTTACCCCCCTTCGGAGATGAATAACTTGTCCTGCTAAGGTATCTTGAGAAGCCTCATTTTTAACCAGAGTCATCGCTTGAATTGCATTCCAGTTTTAGTGTTGTATAAGCTTAATGATTACCTAGTGCAAGAAGGCAGAAGTAAGGAGGCAGGAGGCAGAAGGAAAGAAAGTTTGTACAGTAAGCTTTTTAACCTTTTTCAACTGGATAGTTATTTCCGCCATGCTGTACTAGTCATTTGTCACAGAAGCATCGCCAGGAATAATTAAGTGTAACAAGTCTTCTGAATCGGATTTTAGACTTAAGCCGGTTTTGACCCAAAGCAATCCCGACCCAAGGAATAGACATAAGATATTGCTAAGTTAGAGCAGTTGTAATAATGGATTTAGATAAGCCATTAGGCTCAGTCATTCAAGGCTCTCTCTCCGCAGGACTGGAAGTGCGGTTGCACCCTGATATTTGGGTGGAAGATATGCGAGTGGGTAAATTTTTGGTGGTACAGGGGATGCGATCGCGCTTTTTCTGTATGCTCACCGATGTCACCCTGGGCACATCCAGTCAACGAATTTTGGCTAACCCGCCCAGTCCCGATGATGACTTTTTACGAGAGGTTTTAGCGGGGAGTGGCACCTTTGGTACGGTTAACCTGACACCGATGCTGATGTTTACGCCACAAGAATTGAGCCATCAGTCCAGAGGAGTTGCCCTCAATGGAGATACTTCCTTAGGTTCTTTTCAAGCGCAAAGTAGCGAAGAGATGGAATTGTTGCCTGTTAAGACCATTCCCAGCCACTTCTCTCAAGTGTATGATGCCAGCGATCGCGATTTCCGTGCCGTCTTTGGTTGGGAAGATGACCCCACTCGGCGGAATTTTGCGATCGGCAATCCACTTGACATGGAAGTGCCAATATGCATTGATTTAGATCGCTTCGTGGAACGGAGTAACGGCGTCTTTGGCAAATCCGGTACGGGTAAATCCTTCCTCACCCGATTACTGCTATCGGGAATTATCCGCAAGCAAGCGGCGGTGAACCTGATTTTTGATATGCACTCGGAATATGGCTGGGAAGCGGTTTCCGAGGGCAAACAGTTCAGTACCGTTAAAGGCTTGCGCCAACTCTTTCCGGGACAAGTCCAAATTTACACCCTCGATCCAGAATCCACCAAACGCCGAGGGGTGCGTGGTACTCAAGAACTGTATCTCAGCTACGACCAGATTGAAGTTGAAGATATCATGCTGGTGCGGGGTGAGTTAAATCTTTCCGAGGCAAGTTTGGAAAATGCGATTATCCTCCGCAATGAGTTTGGTAAATCCTGGATTACGCAATTACTGAATATGACGAATGAAGACATCCAGATGTTCTGTGATGAGAAGCGAGGGAACAAGTCTTCCATCATGGCATTGCAGCGCAAATTGCTGCGTCTGGATGAGTTGAAGTATATGCGTAGCGCTTGCCCTCATAATTATGTGGGTCAGATTTTGCAATCGCTGGAAGCGGGGAAGCATGTAGTGATTGAGTTCGGTTCTCAGTCGAATATGTTGTCCTATATGTTGGCAACGAATGTAATTAGCCGTCGCATTCACGCCAGTTATGTGAAGAAGGCAGAGACGTTTTTACAGACGAAAAATCCGAGCGATCGCCCCCGTCCATTGGTCATCACAATAGAAGAAGCGCACCGTTTCCTCGATCCCGCTACCGTCCGCCAAACCATCTTTGGAATTATTGCCCGTGAGATGCGGAAGTACTTTGTGACATTACTGGTCGTCGATCAGCGTCCGTCTGGGATTGATAACGAGGTGATGTCTCAGATTGGAACTCGGATTACCGCCTTGCTGAATGATGACAAAGATATTGAGGCGATTTTTACCGGGGTATCTGGGGGACAAAGTTTGCGATCGGTGTTGGCAAAACTAGATTCTAAGCAACAAGCGTTGATTTTAGGTCATGCGGTGCCGATGCCGGTGGTGGTGCGGACTCGTCCCTATGACCAAACTTTTTATGCCGAGGTTGGAGATACTTCTTGGGATGAGATGCCGGATGAAGAATTATTCGCTGCGGCTGAAGTGGCTAAGGCAGATTTGGGGTTTTGACCTTATAAGGAATAGCTGCTAATCTGTTGGCTGGTTTCTCCGTCTAATTTGAGTAGGGAAGTCAGGCACCAGCAAGGATTGATCTAATTTATCCTGTTGGTATAAAAGACCATTCTTCCCTGTGGATCGCACAGCCAAACCTCTTCGGCTTTTGCCTCCAAATATAAATTCTTCTTGAATTCCATTTCTTCTAAGGTATTGCTGGCAGATTTGATTTCAACACAAATCTCAGGCGCAATCGAAGCGACATCTTCATCTTCGATGATATTGAGGCGTTCATCTGAAGCCCAAACTACGTCAGCGACTTTAACATTATCTGAGGTAGCGATCGCACATTCTGGAAAAGCAAATCCTGTATCCAGCACCGAATTTAGCAACTCTTGAATGATTCCCTGATAAATTGAGTGCTTAGGTTTAGCCGGACTCATTACAATTTGTCCCCATTTGTTTAATTCAATCTTGAAGGGTAAATTTTGTAGGTATTTATTCTCGCAAACTTCTTGCCATTTCATCAGTAAGTCCTTGAGGTTAGCTAAAATATGGTGTTGGATGTTGCCTCAAAAAAGGTGATATTGCCTCAGTACAAAGCGATCGCTCCTCACGCCTTCACCACAACAACACTAAGAGGCGATGACCCAA
>DATNQL010000768.1:0-3273 GCA_036704025.1 Stenomitos sp. | reverse complement strand
TGCATGAGGTTTTTTCCTGTTGGACTTCAATGAGAAATGCTTTGCAAAACTTCATTCAATCGGGTAGCTCACAACTGTTGTGTCAACCCTCAAGGTCATGCTAACCCCCAATTGCGATTACTGGACCGACGCTCTAGCTCGTAAAGGAAACTCAGGAATTTGGGAAGGCTTTATTCCTGGCATGACGAAAGGCAGCCTCTACAAGTACCGTGTCGTTAATCATAATACTGGCTATGCGGTGGATAAAGCCGATCCAGTGGCCTTTTTAGCCGAACTTCCGCCTCGAACCGGTTCAGTGGTTTGGGATACGGAATACACTTGGCAGGACCAAGAGTGGATGGAAAAACGCGATCGCATACAAGCCCTCGACGCCCCCATGTCCATCTACGAGGTACACTTAGGCTCCTGGATGCGAGTACCAGAAGAAGGTAATCGTTTCCTCACCTATCGGGAACTAGCCTCTAAACTGGCTAACTATATCAAGCGGATGGGATTTACCCACGTTGAACTGATGCCCATTACTGAGCATCCGTTCTATGGGTCGTGGGGTTACCAAACCACAGGCTATTTTGCCCCAACCAGCCGCTATGGGACTCCCCAAGACTTCATGTATTTGGTGGATTACCTGCATCAGCAAGACATTGGTGTGATTTTAGATTGGGTGCCGTCTCATTTCCCCACGGATCAGCATGGATTGAACTATTTTGATGGGACAAACCTGTACGAACACGCCGACCCCCGCCAAGGGTTCCATCCCGATTGGCAAAGCAGTATTTTTAACTACGGTCGCCATGAAGTTCGCAGTTTCTTAATCAGCAGTGCCTTTTTCTGGCTCGATAAGTGCCATATTGATGGACTGCGGGTGGATGCTGTGGCATCAATGCTGTATTTAGATTACTCCCGCAAAGAAGGAGAGTGGATTCCCAATCCTCACGGCGGCAGGGAAAATTTTGAGGCGATCGACTTTTTACGGCGTTTTAATGAGGCTGTTTACAAACACTTTCCCGGTATCCAAACCATTGCCGAAGAATCCACGGCTTGGCCGATGGTGGCCCGTCCCCTGTATGTGGGGGGGTTGGGCTTTGGATTGAAATGGGACATGGGTTGGATGCACGATACCCTCAGCTATATGTCCCAAGACCCGATCCACCGGAAGTACCATCACAATAAACTCACCTTCCGGATGCTTTACGCCTTTAACGAGAACTTTGCCCTGCCTCTTTCTCATGATGAAGTGGTGCATGGTAAGGGTTCCCTGATTGGCAAAATGCCGGGAGATTACTGGCAGAAATTCGCCAATTTACGCTTGCTATTTGGCTACATGTATGCTCAGGCCGCGAAAAAACTGATGTTTATGGGCGGAGAATTCGGTCAGTGGGCGGAATGGAACCACGACCTAAGCTTAGACTGGAATCTTTTAGACTATCCCATGCACTCCGGTTTGCAAAAGTGGGTGGCTGACTTAAACCACGCTTATCGCACTGAACCCGCCCTGCATGAATTGGATTTTGACTGGCAAGGGTTTGACTGGATTGATTGTAATGACTCAGAGCAAAGTGTGATTAGTTTGGTTCGCAAGGGTAAGTCTCCCGAAGATATGGTGTTAGCCGTTTGTAACTTTACCCCTGTACCCCGCTACAACTACCGCATCGGTGTTCCTGCTGAAGGATTCTGGCGGGAGTTACTCAACAGCGATGCTGGGGACTATGGTGGCAGTGGCATGGGTAATATGGGGGGCAAACAAGCAGAGACTATTTCTCAGCATGGTCAGCCCTACTCCTTGGATCTGACCTTACCACCGTTAGCGATCGCTTTTTTCAAACTTTCTTAAAGGCGGCTTTTTCTCAAAAAACCCCCCATTCCCTGATTTTTCGGCATGAGTGGGGGGATTTGATATTCTTTAATCCCACCTTCCGCACCCTCGACTGGCACAATTGGTTTTTATGCAATGGGGCATTGAAAATTAGTAGCCTATACTACATACACTACGTAAAAAACTCTTTCCATTACCCATTACCCATTACCCATTACCAAAATTACGTAGTGTGACACTTCAAGGTGCGGAATGTGGGTTTAATCGAAACTTGTATACCATTCGGGGTGCCGAGAATACTCGAACAGTAGAGCCATTTGACTCGGTGTCACCAGAGAAGGAGATAATTTTGGAATCTCATGTTCCGCAAAGAATTTCGCTGCGGTTGTCTCAATGCTTGGCGAGGGTTCACCACTGACTAACTCGCATTGAAAAAATAGCTTGTAGACATAATAAGGACTGGGTGAATGGGGATGTCGGCTTCTGTCATAAACGGCGAGTAATTTAACCGCACGAGTTTGAAAGCCAGATTCTTCATACACTTCTCGTTCCACCGACTCTCTAGGGCTTTCACCCACATCCGCCCATCCTCCGGGTAGCGTCCAACCGCCATCAAGCCGCTCTTTGACCAACAAGATTTTATTCTGTTTAAATACTACCCCTCGCACATCAACTTTAGGAGTAGCAGGGCCTACTTCATCCGCGAACAGATTGAGGATATAAAGTGGATCGGTTTGGGAGTAGGTAGCCATCATGTCAGCCGCAATCTTGCGGATTGACTGGTATCGCTCAAGATCAAACGGGTTTTCAGTGTATGTGAGGCCGTTTTGAGCGATCGCCTGTAGTTTCTTGACCCATTCAAGCCACCTGAGATCCACCATACCACTCCCTACTTCAGTGCTATCCTCCTGCAAATCAGTATGTTAGCGCTAAGCTACTCAAAGTTTTAGCCCACATTCTGCACCTTGAAGTGTCACACTACGTAATTTTGGTAATGGGTAATGGGTAATGGAAAGAGTTTTTTACGTAGTGTATGTAGTATAGGCTACTAATTTTCAATGCCCCATTGCGTAAAAACTAATTGTGCCAGTCGAGGGTGCGGAATGTGGGTTTTAGTGAATTCTTGCCGATTCAAGAGGGTGATACACTGAAACCCCTGCATCGTGGCTCTAACTTGTTAGCAACGCGACGGGAAAGTGTTGCAGTGCCTTACCAATTGACACGATGCCCTCTTCAGAAAACGTCTGCAACGAAATCGCATTTGTCCAAGAGGTCGGCATTTCTTGAGGTAACTTGATGTGAGTATCCTCCCATACTGATTCTCCTAGAGGGAATGCGCCCGGTTCGATCAAGCTTGTCAGAAAGCGAGGTGCGATCGCAATGGCTGTCGTTTCACCTTGCCGTCTGGCAAATGCCACAATATGCTCCTTAAATTTTCCTGCCACTTCTAGAGGTCGATA
>DATNQL010000767.1:0-9732 GCA_036704025.1 Stenomitos sp. | reverse complement strand
CCGAATGGGCAGACCAGCACATCCTAGAGTTGATTAACGTATACATTCTTCCCGGACGGGGAATTTTAACGATCAATCAAGGAAACCTTGATGGTCATCCAGCCTTGATTACTCGTCTCCTACAAGCCAATAACCGAATGCTGATTAGTCAGCGCACCTTAGATGGCAAGGCAGCAGAGTTGCAATGGGCTGATGAAGACATTAGTCATGCGACAGTTGTCAGTTACCAGCCTGAAGGAGGCGGAGAGCGGGTTTTGCAATTGAACGAAGGACGGCTTGTGGCTTTATCAGCACGGGGAAGTTGGCCCGGACGCCGACTAGCAACTCAGTTATTCTTCGACGATCAGCCCCTACCCAGCTGGCAAGTGGCGTTGTTCCGAGAATTGGGAGAGTTACAGATGGAGGAGGTTTCCACTACGGGAGCCGCTGATGAAGTTGTTTGTAACTGCACTCAAGCCACTTGTGGCAAAGTGCAAGAGCTGATCGATAGCGGTTACGATACCATTGACAAGATTGGCGACCTCAGTCAAATCACGAGAATTTGCGGCGGTTGTCAAGCATTAGTGGAAGAACTGCTCGGTTCCTCTAGCCTCTTTGTTGCAGAATTGGTGGAAAAGTATAACTTAGGGCGGGGCATGGTCAGATTTCAGTTCCGCCCAGTTAATAAACCGGTCGTAGCCTCGAAGTCCGGACAGCACCTTCTGATTCAAGGGCGGGTAGATAACCGATGGGTGACACGCGCCTACACCTTGAGTTCTCCAGCCGATCAAACGGATACCTACGAAATTACGGTTAAACGGGAAGAACTGGGACTATTTTCCCGCTGGCTGTGCGATCGCGCTGACTCAGAGTCCCTATTTCGCATTTCTGACCCCCGTGGCGAGTATGTTTTAGAAGACGAAAATCCAGTGGTGTTCTTCGCGGGCGGGATTGGTGTGACACCTGCGATCGCCATGATGCGGACGCTTGCCAACCGGGGAGATAACCGCAAGTTTCACTTAGATTATTGTGCTCCCTATGCCGAAGATCTAGTGTTCCAGCCAGAGTTAGAACAGCTCGCTACCGCGCATCCTAACCTTACATTCACCCTGCGACCAACCCGAACCCAAGGCAGACTGACGGTTGAAGAAGTGCTACAGCAGTATCCTTACACAGAAGGTGCTGTCGCCTTTATGTGTGGACCCGAAAGCTATATGAAGGCTATCCGGGGCTATCTCAAAGAGGCGAACTGGCCCAACTCAGCTATTCGGGAAGAGCTGTTCTCCTCCAAACTGGATGAAGAAGGAAAAGCCCAAAAACCCGTCATTAAGCGTGTAGCCGTACAACTGGCGGGCGGCATTACTCCTGCCGAACATCACAGCTTCGATGTCGGGCCAGTGGGTTCAGTCGCGCAAGAAGCCGAAGCTTTCCTCAAGCAGTGCTATCTAGAACAGGGCTTGAACGCTGTCTTCCTACCCCGTTGGCAAGAAGTGAAAGCAGCCATTGATAGCACGGGAACTTACGAACACACTTACGACGAACTGGCTTACGGCGCACGTTTGGCATGGCGCAATAGTTCCCGTTGCGTTGGACGCTACTTCTGGCAGAACCTTCAGCTACGGGATATGCGGCACCTAGAAACAGAAGAAGAAATGTTCGATTCCATCCTCGAACACATCAAGTACGCCACCAACAACGGGGATTTGCGAGCAACGATCAGCATCTTTAAAGCCGACGGGCGGCGTTTATGGAATCCTCAGTTAATCCGCTATGCTGGCTATCGTCAGGCAGATGGAACGATTTTGGGAGATCCCGCCAACGTAGAGTTGACCGAGCAAGCGTTCAGGCTCGGCTGGCCTGGTCCGAGTCAGCGCACGCGCTTCGACCTCCTGCCGCTGATCATCCAGCTTCCTAGCAAAGAGCCTCGCTGGTTTGAGATTCCTCCTGAACTAAACCTAGAGGTGCCGCTCTCCCATCCTCGCTATGAATGGTTTGAGAATTTGGGGCTGAAGTGGTACGCGCTGCCTGCTGTCTCTAGTATGGTGTTTGACATCGGCGGGATTCAGTACACTTGTGCACCGTTCAATGGCTTCTACATGGGAACGGAAATTGGCGGTCGCAACTTCAGCGATACCTACCGTTACAATATGCTGCCGCTGATTGCCGAAAAGATGGGGTTGGATATGAGCGATGACAGCACCCTCTGGAAGGATTCTGCCTTGGTGGAACTCAATATTGCTGTTGTCCACTCCTACAAGAAGCATAGTGTTCGCTTGCTAGACCACCACAGCATGGGCGATTACTTCATGAAGTTTATGGATGAAGAGCAGAAATGCCAACGGAACGTCTACACTGACTGGGGCTGGATCATACCACCCGTATCTGGCTCAACCGCCCCAGCGTGGCCATTAGAAATGGAAAACCGGATACTCAAGCCGAATTATTTCTACCAGCCCGATCCTTGGCAGACTACAAGTGAACAACCGCAAGGAAAGTGCCCCTATCACAATTCCTAGTGAAAGAGTTGGGTCAAGGCGGTTCAGATTCATTCAATGAACCATAGATTCTGATTTGAGCAGTCTTCCTAGAGGAGTGACTGCTTAAATCAGCGAATATAAATTCTTTCATCTTCTAGTGCTTGCTTTTTGTTCGTCGCTGACCTTGGTTGGCGGTCTTTCTAAGGATAGCCCACTGATTCTAATTCTTCTTTGTTTACACCAATCTCGATTCATTCGGGAGATATCTTTTAAAGAGCGTGACATTGCTTTGCGTCTAACTGTCCCTCTATAGATGGCTGGATATTCAACGGCAGTATAACTGTAAATGTCGTGCCCACTCCGACGTTACTTTTAATACTAATCTTCCCACCATGTAAGTCCACAAACCGTTTGACAATCGATAATCCTAGTCCTGTACCAGGAATCTTACCCACATTTCGCCCTCGATGAAACGATTCAAACAGTTGTTGCTGATCTTCCATTGGAATGCCAATTCCTTGATCTTGAACGTGGAAAATGGCTTTATCATTTTGACACAAGAGTTCAAACCAGATGTTGCCTCCTTCCGGTGAATATTTAATCGCATTCGATAATAAATTAGCCAGGATATGTTTAAGGAGATTTTCATCTAAGTAAGCTTGGTCACAATCCCCTTTTATAGCTAAAGAAAGTCTATGTTTACTGCCGACACAAACCTGCATTTCTTCCACCAAATTTGAGCAGAATTCTGTTAAGCTAAAACAATTTAATTTTAAGGCTAATTTTCCGACTTCTGCTCTAGTAATAATTAAAATATCTTCTAATAGCTGTGTCATTTCCCTGGCAGCAGATTCTAGATTGTTCAGACAGCGCTCTTGTTGAGCCTCCGTAGTTTTATCTTTAAAATTTTTGAGTAATTCACTCGACACTCTGATGCGGGTAAGGGGATTACGAAACTCATGGGACATCATAGAAACGAAGTTGAATCGACCTTCGCTTAGCTCTCGTTCTCTTAAAAGAGTATTACGAATTTCTTCAGCTCGCTTACGCTCTGTGATGTCACGGGAGTTGAGTACAATACTCGCTCTTTTTGTAGGCATCGTCTTATGCTCATGTCCCACTTCATGAGCGCTGATAAAGGGACTCCCACTATCGCCTTCTATAAGCTGTTTACCAACGGCTTCAATAATCCGCCAAGAGCCATCTTGATGCTGAAAACGGAACTCGATAGATAGGGTAAGATTGGGATTTTGGATGACCTGATTTAGGGTATGAATGAGGTTTTTTTTATCCTCAAAGTGAATATAATCAAAAATATTTTTACCGACCAGCTCCTCAGGTTTATAACCTAAAACCCTTTCACTCGAAGGGCTTTCATAGTCAATCCTTCCGTCAGCGCTAACAACTGTGATAATGTCTAAGGCATTTTCAATTAAGGCTCGAAAACGTTCTTCATTGTGACGAACCGCTTGCTCTGCTTCACGTCGTTTGCGTCGCTCACTCGCCTCGCGTAACTCCCGCTCAATCGTGGGTGCCAGTCGAGCCAATTTGCCTTTCATTAAGTAATCATGGGCACCCGCTTTCATGGCTGCAACGGCAATATCCTCACCAATCGTGCCGGACACAATAATGAAGGGCAAATCTAGCTGTCTTTCCTGCAACAGCGTCAACGCGGCTGGAGCGCTAAAACTGGGCAAGGTATAATCAGCAATAATCATGTCCCATGTTTGTTGATCGAGCGCGGCATTCATGGTTGAGGCTGTATCCACGCGTTCATAGATTAATTCATAACCACTGCACTCTAGTTCATACGCTAACAGCTCGGCATCATCTTCCGAGTCTTCCACAAGCAAAACACGCAGTGGTCTATGCATCATGAGCAAAGTCCTTAAATGGGTGGTAATTCGTTCAAAAGTAGCCAATACATCCCCAATTGCTGTACGGCTGTCATAAATTGTTGAAAATCTACAGGCTTGCGAATGTAGCTGTTGCATCCAAGGCTGTAGCTATTCATCAAGTCTTGCTGCTCATTGGATGTGGTCAGAATCACGACAGGAATCAATTTTGTCCGGTTGTCAGCACGGAGTCGCTGTAATACTTCTAATCCATTGATTCGAGGTAATTGTAAATCGAGCAGGATTAGAGCTGGCATGATACTCAAGTCACGACCGGTGTACAGTCCTGTACCAAATAAATAGTCTAGCGCTTCTACTCCATCATGGGCTACCACTATTTCATTAGTAATCCGGCTTTGCTCGAAAGCTAACAAGGTTAATTCTTCATCGTCAGGATTATCTTCTACAAGGAGTAGAGCATTTCTGGGAGCCACCGATTTAGCCCTTTGAGAACCCGTAAAGAACCTTCTTTCAGCTTACAGCCCCAACCCTGTTAACGCCTAATTCATAATAAGAAGGCAAGAATTTTTTGGAGATTATAAGGTGAAATAGAATGTAGCCCCTTGTTCAAGGGTAGCTTCAGCCCACACACGCCCCCCATGTCGATGAATAATACGTTGGACAGTGGCTAGTCCAATTCCCGTGCCGGGAAACTGAGCTTGGCTATGTAAGCGCTGGAACGCTCCGAATAGTTTATTCGCGTAAGCCATTTCAAAGCCTGCACCGTTGTCCTTCACAAAGTAGACAGGCGTAGCATCTTCCTGAAGTTGGCTATCAAACTCAATCCGTGCCTGCATACGCGCTGATGTAAATTTCCACGAATTGTTCAACAGATTCTCCAGCACAATTCGCAACAGTCTCGCATCTCCATAAGCAACTAGTCTAGGTGCAATCCCCCATTCAACTCGGCGTTCAGGTTGTGTACGTTGGAGTTCTGCGGCAATCTCCCTTGCCAAGGCGCTCAAATCGACTTGTGTGCGCTGCATCTCACTACGTGTCACCCGTGACAACTTGAGCAAATCATCAATTAGTTCCCCCATCCGCTGCGTACCTGCACGGATACGTCGGAGGTAATGTTTGCCTTTGTCATCTAACTGGTCGGCATATCGGTCTCAAAGGGCTTGACTAAAGCCATCAATTCCCCGTAAAGGTGTTCTTAAATCGTGAGAAACTGAATAAGAGAAAGATTCAAGTTCTTGATTGATCGCTTCAAGTTCGGCTGTCCGTTCAGCAACACGACGTTCTAAGGTTTGATTAAGTTCTATAATTTCTTGCTCGGCTCGTTTGCGATCGGTGATCTCTCTGCCAATTATAATTAAACCCATAGCGCTTCCTTGAGCATCTCGCCACACGCTTTTGGTAGAAAGATAGGTTTTAAGAACACCGTTCATGAGTAAATCTTCCTCCAGAAGTTCTGTTTCACCGGTACTGATGATGCGGCGATCATTTTCCATAATCAAACGTGCTGTTTCCGCCGGAAACAACTCACTATCATCTCGACCCAGAATTTCTGACTCAGGCTTTCCTTGGATATCGCTAACCGCCGAATTGATCATCACGTAGCGGCTTTGCGAATCCTTGACCACAATAGCATCAGGAGTACTATTAATAACCGATTGTAGGAGATTATAACTATTTTGTAATTCCTCCTGTGCCCGTTTACGCTCTGTAATATCGCGAGTTACTGTTGCGATGGCAATCGCCTCATCCGTTCGCGAGTCTGTGATTAAAAAGCAGTTATGGTGTACTCTAATTGGCTGGTGTGTTTTAAAATTCCTGAAGCGGTACTCGCCTTCCCAACGTCCATTTTTCATCAAAACGGGCACAATTTTATCTAGATACTCGCTCCGATCCTCTTCGATTAGATAGTCGAGTAAGAGTTTAGTTTTAACTTCATCATTATTATCAAGTCCAACGAGCTGTTTACCTGCCTCATTCATGTAGAGGACTTCTCCGGTCATGGAAGCGACGGCAATGAAGTCCGAACTGTTTTCAATCAGTGAGACTAACTTTTGGCGTTCTTCTTCAGTCGTTTTGCGAGCACTAATATCTTCAACAATAACAATAAAATACTGCGGTTCCTCAGATGAGTTTCGGACAACCGCAGCGGTCAAATGAATCCAAATGGGGAGAGAACTTTTACAAATGTACCGCTTTTCCAGTGAGTAAGTTTGAATTTCACCAGTCATCATTTGCTGAAGGTATTGGAGGCTAATGCTGATGTCATCAGGGTGAGTAATATCTTGGAAGGTTTGCTGTAAAAGTTCCTGGCTTGTGTAACCAACAATGTCACATAGTTTTTGGTTAACGAGTAACCATTTTCCGTCCAGTCCCACCTGTGCAATACCCACAGCCGCTTGATTAAAAATAGCGGCTAATCTCTGTTCACTCTCTCGTAGAGCCTTCTCAGTTTGTTGACGTTCAACGAGCATTTGGGCGTTCTCAATGGCTACGGCTGCACTGGCAGCCAAACCTTGTAACATCGTAATATCGTGGTCACTAAACGGACGTTGATTGGCTTTATTATGAAGTTCAAAACAGCCGATTAATTCTCCTTGCCGATTAAAAATAGGAATGTTGACCAGATTATAAAAAGTAAAGGTTTTTTGCAGATAGGGTAGGACATTAGGGTCAGATTCAGCATGATTAGAAACATACGGTTTTCGTGCTTCCATAACCCAGCCGGAAACACCCATTCCCAGATCAAAGGTTAGATCAACGGAGTAAATTTTGCCATTTTGGTTGTATTCCGTAAAAACCATCTGCCCTTGCTTGCTGATTCCATAAGTTCCAGCCGATGCTCCTGCCAACTCGATCGCTGAAGCCATCACGGTTCTCATAATGGCTGGAACTTCCAGTACAGTATTAATCTGATGACTCGCGCGGGAAAGAATTTCTAACTGGCGACTGCGCCTTAATAAATCTTCCTCTACCTGTTTGTGTTCACTGATATCACGCGCAATGGAAAGCGTCGATTGAATCGATCCATCCGGCGCTAATTCCGGAATAATACGAACTTGATAATATTTCAGCCCATGAGGAGTTGGGAACTGAAATTCAAGAGACTCTTCTTGACCAGTTTCCAGTACTTTACCTACAGAATTTTCCCAGGAAACAACCAAGTCTTCCGGCATCTCTAAGTCTCGATTCGTTTTGCCGATAAATGTCTCAGGTAATAATCCTGTGGCTTGTGTTATGGCTGGGTTGATGTAAACATGACGCAATTCGCGATCCAGCCGTGTAATGATATCGGGAGCATGTTCAACAAGCGCTTTGAATTCTTGTTCGCGTCGGTTTAGCACCTCTTCTTGACGCTTACGCCATTCAATTTCGGTTTGCAGAGATTCGTTCATTTGAGCTAACTCTGCGGTACGTTCCTGAACTCGGATTTCTAGCTGTTCATTCGCTCTTTGCAGTGCGGCTTCGACGACTTGACGTTGAGTAATTTCGGCTCTCAGCGCCAGGTTAATCACCTCTAATTGGGCAGGGCTGGGCAGAGCCAGCGCTTTAGGAATCAAGGACACCAGTAGCACCGCCGTAGCCACTGATACCCAAGCGGTAATGCCTTTGATCAATCCCGACAGCCAGTAAGATGGGTGCCAGAGTGTCCATACCTCGAAGATATGAGTCGTACCACAGGCAACGATAAAGCTGCCAAACATGAGAAAAATCCAGTTAAATGGCAGATCTCGCCTTTTATGGACAAAATAAACCAGCAAAAAAGAAATTAAGTAATAGGCAAGCCCTGTTACCGCATCTGCTACAACATGGAGCCAGACTAACTCGGATTTCCAGAGATAGCAGTGTCCGTGAGGAATAAACCCCTTTGCCTCTACAAGGGTTCGTACAAATCCCAGCATGAACTTTCCTTGATCAAGCTTTCCGTAATTAATGTTCCCTAGAACTTCGGTCTACTATTCATCATGAACACTCTCAACAGGAAATTAAGTCAAGTGCATCGGGTTTCCATCCTCTGTTTCTTGATGCTTGGCAAAAGTCTCAAGCGATTATGTGATTAGTGAATTGATGTTCTAATCCAAAGCCATGTGTAACAGACGGTCAAGACATGCTACAACAAGGGAGATAACTCAGGTATATACCCAGGTTGAAAGTACAAGCTCTGCCCATGCACTCTGCTACCCTTGACCCTAATCCCTGTGTCTTAGTTGTAGAAACCGATGAAGCTTTTGCTGAACGACTGAGCCTGGATTTGAAAGAAGCAGGATATTGTACGGTTGTGGCTCATGATGCTACCAGTGGCTGGCATCAAGCCTGTGAACTCCAACCGGCAATGGTTGTAGTGGATCGAGCACTGGCTGGCGAGTCAGGACTGAGATTGTGTACTCAAATTAGAAGTTCTGGCTCTCGCGTACCCATACTCCTGCTGATGGCTCGTGATACGGTAGATGATCGGGTGGCTTGTCTGGAGTCTGGAGCTGATGATTATTTCCTTAAACCTTATCGCACCGAACCTTTTTTACAGATGGTGCGCCTCTATCTAGAGCCGAAAACTAGTGCGACAGAACAGCTCAGATTTGGGGAACTGGTTTTAGATTTAACAACCCGCCGTGCGATGCGCGGAGGACGGGCGATTGACTTAACCATGAAGGAGTTTGAACTCCTGAAATATTTAATGATGCATCCCCGTGAGGTCTTAACCCGTGAACAAATTCTCGAAAATGTTTGGGGTTACGATTTTATGGGAGAGTCGAATGTCATTGAGGTCTATATTCGTTATTTACGTCTCAAAATTGAAGATGAAGGCGAAAAGCGTTTGATTCAGACGGTGCGGGGCGTCGGGTATGTATTGCGAGAGTCGTAGAGCGTTGGGACTGGGCCGTGGGAAAGGGCTTTTCCTCGGCTCTGATTGTTGAGCATCAACCTCTCTGTGCCGGGAACATTACTACCCTACCAGCGCTCACTTAGCGATGAAGGATGTTCTCTGCCAGAAACAGATGGGTTAGTGAACATCCTGATGAGGATACATGGCATACTGGGCAGAAAAATGTTGATGAAGTGTCAGATGGGCTTATCAGGAATCGTATTGAGTCTTTTGTTAATGAGCTGTGCCTCATCTGTGCCAGCCCAACCGGGACAGGAGAGGGTTTTAAGCCAACAGCCAACCCCAACCCCTGCCCCAGTCGTCTCCTCGTCACCTACTCATGCAGGTCAAATGTTACCCATTTCTGCTCAAGCCGCGATTAGGGGTCAACGGATTTTACTGGAAGTGGCACGGACGCGCCAGCAGCAGCAAATGGGATTAATGTATCGAACATCTCTAGCAGATAACCGGGGAATGTTGTTTCCCTTTGATCCGCCGCAACCGGTTAGCTTTTGGATGAAGAATACGAAAATTCCTCTCGATATGATTTTTTTGCGAA
>DATNQL010000766.1:0-4319 GCA_036704025.1 Stenomitos sp. | reverse complement strand
TCTTCACAGGTGTCTCTGGTTCCGGCAAGTCCTCCCTCGCCTTTGACACCATCTTTGCCGAAGGGCAACGTCGCTACGTTGAATCTCTGAGTGCCTATGCGCGGCAATTCTTGGGGCAATTGGATAAGCCGGATGTGGATGCGATTGAAGGGTTAAGTCCAGCCATTTCCATCGACCAGAAATCGACCTCCAACAACCCCCGCTCTACGGTGGGTACGGTTACCGAGATTTACGATTACCTACGCTTGTTGTTCGGACGGGCAGGAGAACCCCATTGCCCCATTTGCGATCGCAATATTGCCCCGCAAACCATCGACCAGATGTGCGATCGTATCCTGGAACTTCCCGACCGCACCCGCTTCCAAATCCTTGCTCCCGTTGTCCGGGGTAAAAAAGGCACTCACAAGAAGCTGCTATCCAGTCTCGCCTCGGAAGGATTTGTGCGCGTGAGAGTCAATGGCGAGGTTCGAGAGCTCAGTGATTCGATTGAATTAGATAAAAATTATACCCACAACATTGAAGTCGTTGTTGACCGACTCATCAAGAAGCCAGATTTACAGGAACGTCTGACGGATTCTCTCTCTACTTGTCTGAAGCGTACTGGTGGAATTGCGGTGATCGAGGTATTAAATGATACTTCGGTAGAGTCAGAGGAGGCAGTAAAACATGGGAGTACCATAACAGAAAATCCTACAAATAGCAAGGATTCCCATCAGAAACCAGCCAAAGAATTAGTCTTTTCCGAGAACTTTGCTTGCCCAGAACACGGAGCCGTGATGGAGGAATTATCGCCTAGATTGTTTTCCTTCAACTCTCCTTATGGCGCGTGCCCTCACTGTCACGGATTGGGGACTTTGCGAACCTTCTCGCCCGAATTGGTCGTGCCTGACCCAGAGGCACCGGTCTATGCGGCGATCGCACCTTGGTCGGATAAAGATAATTCTTATTACCTCTCTCTGCTGTATAGTGTGGGGCACGCTTATGGTTTTGAAATCCAAACCCGTTGGCATCAGCTAACGGATGAACAGAAACAGGTGCTTTTGTATGGTGCGGAAAAAGCGATTTGGATTGAAGAACGGAAGGATTTCCGACACTATGCCGGAGTCATTAAGATGCTGCAACGGCAGTACGATGACACGAATTCTGACTTGCAAAAACAGAAATTGGAACAATATTTAATTGACCAACCTTGTGAAGTTTGCCAGGGAAAACGCTTAAAACCAGAAGCCCTGGCGGTGCGGTTGGGACAATCTCGGATTCTGGATTTAACCAGCGTTTCCATTCAAGAAAGTCGGGAACGAATCGAGCAGTTGCAATTGAGCGATCGCCAAGCCCAAATCGGTGACCTGGCACTGCGAGAAATTAAAGCGCGTTTGCAATTTCTCCTGGATGTGGGCTTAGATTACCTCACCCTTGACCGTGCGGCTATGACGCTTTCTGGTGGAGAAGCGCAGCGGATTCGTCTTGCCACACAGATTGGTGCAGGATTGACGGGCGTACTTTATGTATTAGATGAACCGAGTATTGGATTGCATCAACGCGATAATGGACGCTTGCTCCAAACCCTAACTAAATTGCGGGATTTGGGCAATACTTTAATTGTGGTGGAACACGATGAAGATACGATTCGTGCGGCTAACCACTTAGTTGATATTGGCCCTGGTGCGGGAATTCATGGAGGGCAAATTGTCGCCCAGGGAAATTTGGAGACATTGTTAGCGGCGGAGACATCGCTAACCGGGGCTTATTTATCTGGACGCAGGGTCATTGAAACACCGGCAGAAAGAAGAAAAGGAAATGGGCGATCGCTGGTGATTAAAGATGCCCATCGCAACAACCTGCAACACATAACTGTGGAAATTCCCTTGGGTAAGCTGGTTTGCATTACGGGTGTTTCGGGTTCGGGAAAATCGACGTTGGTGAATGAATTACTTTACCCAGCTTTGCAGCATCATTTAACGCGGAAGGTGCCATTTCCTAAAGAATTAGACGAGATTAAGGGATTGAATGCAATTGATAAAGCGATTGTGATTGACCAATCTCCCATCGGTCGCACTCCCCGTTCCAACCCCGCGACGTATACCGGTATTTTTGATTCCATTCGGGAAATCTTTGCCCAAACCATTGAAGCGAAAGCTAGAGGTTACAAAGCAGGACAATTTTCGTTTAACGTGAAAGGCGGACGCTGCGAAGCTTGTGGTGGGCAGGGGGTAAATGTGATTGAAATGAATTTCCTGCCAGATGTTTATGTGCAGTGTGAAGTTTGTAAGGGGGCGCGATACAACCGGGAAACCTTGCAGGTGAAATATAAGGGACATTCCATTGCTGATGTTTTGAATATGACGGTAGAAGAAGCGCTGGAGGTATTTAAAAATATCCCTAGAGCGTCCACGCGATTGCAAACCTTATTAGATGTTGGGTTGGGTTACATTCATTTAGGACAACCGGCACCAACTTTATCCGGGGGTGAGGCGCAGCGGGTAAAGTTAGCTTCGGAACTTGCTCGTCGTGCGACAGGAAAGACGCTTTATTTAATTGATGAACCGACGACGGGTTTATCCTTTTACGATGTCCATCATTTACTGAATGTGTTGCAGCGGTTGGTGGATAAAGGGAATTCAATTTTAGTGATTGAACACAATTTAGATGTGATTCGTTGTGCGGATTGGGTGATTGATTTGGGGCCAGAAGGGGGGGATAAGGGAGGAGAGGTAATTGCAGTAGGGACGCCGGAGGATGTGGCTCAGAATGGGAGGTCGTATACAGGGCAATATTTGCAGGGGGTTTTGAAGCAACATCCGCCAAAAGTGGTTACTGAGTAAGCTAACAATCATCTAAGTTAGCAGATTCCAAGAGTAGAGATTTCTTGTCGGATGAGTATCCTACTCATCCGAGTTATGCAAGTTAAACGCACAACAACTTACTATTGCAGAAGGCGTTCTAGTCGTTTGTAAACATCATCATCGTTACGCTTGCCAATCAAGATTACTTCAACCAAATGGTCATTTGGCTTGAATCGGTACACGATTCTATACTCACCACTGTCAACCCGATAATAACCCGGATAACCGGATAGGTGTTTGCTATCGGCAGGCAGAGGGTTAACATTGAGTGCCAGAACTTTTTTGGCAATTTGAGCAGCAATTTTGGGTTGTAGCCCCTGGAGAAAGTCTAGGACTGTCTGTAGGCCATCAAGCTTCGCCATTTGCCAAACGCTGGAGAGTTGACGTAAATGTTTCTGTTCCTACTAAGTGAGAGCGATGCAATGCCGTTTCTGCTGCTTGACCTAAGAGCATATCCTCTAGCTCTTCAAGTCGCTTTAGTAACCGCTGGTAAGTATCAGCCGACATGATGACATGGCTGGGTTGCGATCGCTGAGTTACTAAAACAGGTTCAATAGCCGCCTTTTCAAAAACCTCGCTGTTGCGATCGCGGGTATCTGTGAGGGTATAACGTTGCATAGCTTGGCTTAACTTTGACGATTGTCTACGTTCTGTCTAAATTGTAGATGACGGCTGAATGAGAAAAGTGCGATCGCGCCATCTATCAATATGAACAACGAGACTCAATCACGGGTAGAACACTTCGCTACCCTTAAATCCAAGTACCAAGCTAACCAATATGAAGACACTTCACCCTCTAGTCTGCTGTATTTCACCCTGCGGAAAGCTGATTTGGGAATTGAGATAACTGAGATAGAGAAGAGTTGGCTCAGAAAGCATCAACTTTTGGAAACGCTTGAAACTATCCAGAATGAACACAGACATAGAGACAAAGAGCGCAGAGAACTACAATCGGAATTTTCCTCTCTTAAAAGCAAGTATCAATTAACTGGCTACTGGATTGCACAAAAACCTTGGAGTTCGCAGTTATCTAGTCCTCTCTATCTAATCCTTTGGAAAATTGAATCAGCTAATTACTTGACTCATTCTGATGTTAAATGGTTAGAACATCATGGGATTCCAGACTTAGCTGATATGGCTCTTAATTTGGTAAAATCAATTGAATTGTTTGTGGCATTGAAAGCGAAGTACAAAGCCGCTAAATATCAAGATTCATCGCCTGATAGCCCTCTGCATAAAATCCTCAAAAAACTGGATACAAAAGAACGGTTAAGCCATTCAGATATTACCTGGCTGAACGAACATGAACTTTTTGAAACCTTAGAAATTTTTCAGGGACAAGAGGCAGTAAGAGAAGCTGATTTTTCTCAGCTAAAGGATAAGTACCAAGCAACTAAACACCCAGATTCATCTGTATCTAGTTCTCTATATCCGATTCTCCAAAAAATTGATGCAGATAAGCCGTTGAGTGAATCA
>DATNQL010000765.1:0-4192 GCA_036704025.1 Stenomitos sp. | reverse complement strand
CCATCAAATTGTTGTATGTGCAATCAAACGGATTTGATATTAGCCGTTAAGTTAATTCAGGCATTACTTGGACACCCTATTATGAACCAAAGCATCATCCAGACACAATGGAGACCCGTGGAACAGATACTCCTGACTCGCATCGCAGGCATCCTTGCTCCTCACTGTTTCCCGTTCCCCATTCCCTGTTCCCTTCTGGGTTGATTGTTGTCCTTGCTGATATTTCAACTCAATTTGGTTGAGATATTCCAGTTCAGTTGGAGTCAAATTCACGCAACGCTCTAGCGACTGTAAAATGTATCGATCAAACGGGTCTAGACCTCCTATTTGGTACAATGCCTTTACCCGCGAGTTGATTTCCAGAAGTTCCGGCACTTCCTCCAAGGGAAGAGGGGTTAAGTCAGCATGGAGAAAGCTGCGTAGTTCCATCTCCATCGTCTGAACATTTCGCTTCCACACCTTACACTGCTTCTCACCCACCGATTCTATACGAGCATGGCGCTGATGCCAGTCGGGAAGTTCTGGCGCGTAAATCTCTACAAGTCCCCCTGGCTCTAGTGTGAGATGATGTGAAAGCGAGTTGGACAAGTCATGCTCGTTTTCTGGAGTAGGAGGATAAAGGAGCGATTGCTTCTGGCACTGCGCTTCGCGCAATCGCTCTTTTATCCGTCGCTGCTTATGAAGTAACGACTGGGCTTGCTTGCTCGTGCAAACCTCTCCACTAGCAATTAATTCTAAAATCGGGTCGCTCTCTGCAACGGGTTTTTCACTCAGCTTGTAAGCCCCGTCTACACTCTGGTGATTTAAAATACTTCGTAATGCTTTAGCGCGACCCAGGTGTCCGCTCGAAACGGCTTTATCAATCTCCTCAACCACTTTAGCGGCTTTCTGGTAGGTTTTCCCCGAACCCAACCCCACTCTTGAAGCCACACGATCGCGAGACGGCCCAAACTGCTCGCAACTTCCAGGAAAATTTTCCTGGATGTCTCGACGGGTTCCCTGTCGAAGTTTTGCACTTTCCTGCTCAATTTCCTTCCATAAGGCAGCTTCCCGCACCTTCTGCTCGATCGTTTTTTCCCTGGTAGCATTCTCCAACAGCAGCGCTTCTAGCTCAGCCAGAGCGTCCTTGAACTCCCTAACAATTACGGGGATGCTCAACCAACCCAACTTGAGAGCGCCTTTCCAGCGCCGATGACCGCTAATAATGATAAAGTCAGGAGTAATTACTAGCGGATTGAGCCAGTTGGAGTTTCCAATCAATTCCACCAAGTCCGAAACACTTTCATCCTCGCCATAGAGAGAAGCATTGCGCGGATGGGGTCTGAGGAGTTTGGGGTCTAGTTGATGCTCACCTGGAGTAAGCTTTTGAGTGGGCGATATGTGTGCGATCGCGCAAGACGCAGTGCCAGAGGCAATCGCGGGAGTTAAAGTGGCTGTCTCCATTGCTGTTGCACCCTCTATCTGTACTAAACATTGATAAATGGCTTCCCCCACCGCCAGCGCCAACAGGGGTGGTACGGCATTCCCAACTTGTCTCATGCCCCGACAAATCCGACGATGAAAACGGAACCAGTCCGGGAAAGAGGACAGGCGAGCCGCCTCGCGGACTGTGAGTACTCTGGCATGGGCGGGGTGAATCGGACGTGCAGCAGTGTGCCGTCCCTTGTCGCTTCCCGTTCCTGCTCTCAAAGTTCGGGCAACTCCGTCCCACTTAAGGCGGTATAAACGGCTAAGAGGCTCTGTCGTTCCCGGTGCGGTAGCCTTGAATCGTTCAACAACTGATGGAGTGTGACGGGTGAAGCAACAGCCCGTGAGCAGGTGAGGATTAGTTGTGGGTGGTGAAGGGAATACCTGTTCGAGCTTAAGTACATACTCAGAAGGCTGAGCTTCCAGAGTTGGTTGCTTCTCGTCTAGTTGCAATTCATCAGTATCGAAGAGTTGGGGAAACGCTTCTTCTGACAGTTTCGTTAAGGATGCGATCGCATCCTTAACGGTAACGACTTGAGATGCTGCCACTGGCAACCGGGGAGAGGTGTGGTGAAGAATTCCTCCGATAAAGACCCGTTTTCGATTCTGAGGGACTCCGTAATCTTTGGCATTTAGAACCCAAGTCCAGGTGTTGTACCCTGCCTGTTGTAGCTGTTGCAGGGAAGGCTCAATTAAACCTGCGTATTTGGGCAGCAGCAAGTCGGGGACGTTTTCCAGAACAAAAGCAGTAGGCTGAAGTTCTTCAACTAAGCGACAGAAATGGGCAATAAGTTGATTGCGAGGGTCATCCACATCCCGTTTGCCAATCCTTGATAAACCCTGACAGGGAGGCCCTCCAAAGACTAAAGCGATTTTTCCATCCCACTCTAACCCTTGTTGACGATGGGACAGCTCAAGAAGACGGCGAATCTCAAGTCCCGTCAGCTCTTGCACATCAGCACATAGGACGGACGCTTCGGGAAAGTTTTGAGAGTAGGTAGCTTGAGTCTGTTCGTCTTTTTCAACCGCTAACGCAACATCTACCCCAGCCGCTTTCATGCCGAGGGAGAACCCACCCACCCCTGCAAATAGCTCCACAGCAAGGGGGGCATTTGGCAGAGCTTTTTGGTGAGTGGTGATGACCCTTTCTGTTTTTTTGTGTTCAATATACATTGCATGAAACTTTTCCAGACCTAGTGAAAAAAATATGTACACCAAACAATCAATTTGCTCTTAATTCTGTTGGATATTGATACTTTGATATACCGTTTAATGTGTTTTTAAAAATGGGAAAGAAAAAAATATTACTGCCTTACACCTTGAAGCTTAATGGATTGAATAATTAACGATTCAAAGGAATATTCAGTTCCATCGAAAAGCTTCAATAAATCCCCATCGCCACCTCCCTCAATTCCTGCCACACACCCTCCGGCATCACCTCAAATATTCGGAAAAAGAGCCGAACTTGAGTAGGAAGGGGAGAGGACTGAAGAATCCTCAAAAAGCCTTTAATCCCATAAGCTTTCACAGCAATCCCAATTTCAGAGAGTGCCTCCGAGTGCGCCTCATTAACAATCAACGGTAAGTAAGTCTGGGCTAGCCATCTTTCTTCCTCAGACAAACTCGAAAAATTATTAGTGGCACTATAAAAGCCATCTAATAGTGCTGCTAATATTTTTCTGAGGACTTGCCAACCGCCAAACTCAGCGGCAATCTGGCTCAATCTCCCTTGGGTGATGTTAGCTTCAAGCGCCAGTTTCTGTTGGGTGATTTTCTCCCCGCTTCCGATTAGCTGCCCAAAAGCCTCCTGAATTTTCCAGCGAGTGATTTGAGCAGCAGTGCCAGCTTCAGGAGCAATCAGAAAAGCCTCTACCTGCTCGACAGGCACACCCAAAAAACTCAGGTCATAGTCACCCACAAAGTAGAACGTAAGTTGCTCCTCTTGACGAATAAGCGATCGCAACCTCTCCATCGCTTGCTCTATATCTGCCTCTACATGAGCGTCTATAAAACGTTGTAAGCCTTCACAGAATTCCTCATTCAGTTCGGCATAACAGCCTGTAAGTGTTTGATAGAGCGCTTGCAGATAACCAATGTTCTGGTAGGGGATGCCAAATACAGCCAGGGCAGAGCGATTTTGAAATTCATTACTGCCGCGCAGATTGACAAACCATTGCCCATCACCTTCATCCGCTTGAGCTTTCCAGTCGCCAAAGGCAATGTCAGGGTGACGCCGCAATAACTCAGTTCTGAGCGCTTGCACCCGTACTTTAAGTCCATTAGAGCGCTCTTTGCCCAATTTGCCCATCCCAGTGATTTGAACCATCCTGAGATTGTTGCGATCGGGATGCCATTGTTCGATTGCCAGGATTTCTTCTGGAGCAATGTCCAAAAGCAGCCCCAACCGTTCTGCTGATATCGTCCCGTCGAGATAGATGTTAAACTTCAATGACTTAATCACATCGCTATGACGAGTGCTTCGGCTGAAAATGGTTAAGCGACCTTTCTCGCACCGCAGCGCTCCTCTCAAGCCATTCCACACTCTAAGGAATGGTACGAACCAGTTCAGGAGAACGTTTTCCAGTCCAGTTGCCGCTTCTCGATAAGCGTATGAAGCAAAATGCTCTCGCACCAGCCGACGCATCGGGCGAGAAATACTTTTATCAAAATCAATGCGATCAGGTTGATGGATGAAATCGAAGTCGGGCTGTAAAATCGCTTCTAA
>DATNQL010000764.1:0-2917 GCA_036704025.1 Stenomitos sp. | reverse complement strand
CAATTTTCCTCCATAGAGAATAGGCATTTTGGGGTCTAATCCCGCTGCTTGATAAACCGGTTCATCGATGGGGAAAGACTCGCGTTGCGCTTCAGCGTACACTTGTGCAATCAATTGCTTGACATCTGACATGAGCGAGACGGAGTAAGGGGAATGGTTTACAGGTTAGCAGGGCAAGCTAAAAAAAGGCGAATTGTGATGAAAGGCAATAACTTTCAAGGATAGGATAAAGTGATCGCACTTTCAGTTCATCCCAAAGGCGATCGCTCAACACCTGTAGAATTTGATCCAGAAATAGATAATTATTCTCCCCCCTTTTTAAGGGGAGACTGGGGGGGATCTCAAGGTGTCGCAAGCCCGAGATAAAATGGTATAAATCTATGATCGCGAAGACTGAATACCATCACAAATACGGCGATTGGAATCATATTTTGGCATACCGTTATTAGGGTTTTTTAGATAATCACGCAGCCAATCACAACCCTGCGTCAGCAAATTATCGAGATTGAAATTCCAGAGGATTAAATTACTGCCAGCAGCAGCGAGCATCTGACCATCTGGACTGAAACTGATGTCCGAAATGATACTGTTACCATCTTGGAACGTTTTGAGTTCCTGACCCTCAAGATTCCACAGTTTCACGATGCGATCAATACTCAAAGAGGCAATAGTCTGACCATCTGGACTGAAACTAACATTTAAAATAGGAGCATTATGCCCTCGGATGGTTTTAAGTTCCTGACCTTCTAGATTCCAGAGTTTGATGGTGCCATCATCACTAGCAGAAGCCACTATCTTGCCAACGGGACTGAAACTGACACTACCGACTTTATCCTTATGCCCTCGAATGGTTTTAAGTTCCTGACCTTCTAGATTCCAGAGTTTGATAGTACCATCATCACTAGCAGAGGCAACAGTCTTGCTATCAGGACTGAAACTAACGCTATTAATCCTATTGTTATGACCCGTGAAAGTGTTGAGTGTCCGACTCTTAAAATTCCACATTACAACGGTTCCGTCCTGACTACCAGAAGCAATGATCTTGCTGTCTGGGCTGAAGCTGACACTGGTAACAGTACTGGTATGTCCTTTATGGATTTGATGAACTGTCTGATTCTTTAAATTCAAGAGCAAAACTGTGCTACTAGCAATAGCAATTGTCTTGCCATCAGGACTGAAACTCAGGTCATTAACGTCACGGTTACGGTATCCGCTCCTTCTAGGTTCCCCCTCCTCTAAATTCCAAAGGTTCAAGCTTCCGCTTGCGCTGGTAAAGGCAATGGTTTTGCCGTCGGGGCTAAAACTCAATTTGTTAGCTATATACCCACGAGTTTGTTTGTATGGCTGACCTTCCACACTCCAAAGCTTGACCGTTCCATCAGCACTAGCAGTAGCAATCGTCTTGCTGTCAGGACTGAAACTGACACTAAAGATATGATTGCTATGCCCCTTAACCTTAAATATTTGACCTCTGTAACGATCGCTACCAGCCACAATCCAAATTTTGATATTTCCATCCGCACCGGCAGCAGCAAGCATTGTGCTGTCAGGGCTGAAACTGAGCTTGAGACCCAGGTGATCTTGTGTACTTCTGATTTGCTCACTATGTTCTTCAAGAATTTCAATTTCCTTACCCTCCATATTCCAGAGTTGGATGGTTCCGTCCCTATCAGCAGAGGCAATGCTCTTACCATCTGGGCTGAATTTAACGCTGGTGAGGAGGGAGCTACGTCGTTTATCAGTTCTGAATTCAAACGTTTTGAGTTCCTGTCCCTCCAGATTCCAAAGTTTGACTGTGCTGGAACGAGTATGGCTGGCAGAGGCAATCGTCTTGCCGTCGGGACTGAAACCCACGCTAATAACCATACCTCCGTGTCTTAGGGTTTGAAGTTCTTGACCCTCAAGGTTCCAAAGTTTGACTGTGCCATCACGGCTGGCAGAGGCAATCGTCTTGCCGTCTGGACTAAAACTAATGCTATAAATCTCACTGTCGTGTCCTTTAAGAGTTTGAATTTCCTGACCCTTAAGATTCCACAGTTTGATGGTTCTATCCCAACCTGCCGAGGCAATTGTCTTACCATCAGGGCTGAAACTGACTGTAGTAACACTACCCTGATGTCCTTTAAGGGTTTGAATTTCCTGGCTATTCAGGCTCCAGAGTTTGACCGTGCCGTCACGACTAGCAGAGGCGATTGTTTTACCGTCAGGACTAACACTAACATCCCAGAATTCATCATTCCCTACTAATCGGTTGCGCTCTTTCACTCCGTAAGCTGACTGCTGTAAAGCGATTGTAGTTGGATTTAAAATAGGGTTTGATTTTTGATTAGTATCTTTCATGAGTCTGCCTGCTTGCACAGCCTCAATCAAAGCTTCAAGCTGCTTTTCAGCCAGAAAGAGAGCTTCAGAGGCTTGAGTGCGGGCAACTAAGCTCTGTTGTTTTTCTTTAGTTGCACTTCTCTGGGCAGAGTACCACTGAATTCCTGCAAAGGCAGCCAATCCTGTCAACGCCACAACCGAGATAGCTGCAACTCTATTCCTTGCTTGAGCCGCTTTTCGCGCCCTTCTTTCCTGCTCTAACTCTCGCTGTCGGCGTTCTTCCTCCGCTTGGCGAATGCGATCGCGTTCTTTTTGACTCACTTCAACATAGTCTTGAGCAAGGCTCGATAGCGATACATTCTCAAACTCACACTGGAGAAAATTCTCCGCTTCAGCCAGCTTTAACCCCTGTAGTAGATAATCTCCTGCCTTCCCCTTGTCGAGCCACTCCTGAGCATTTGCCTCAATAGTACGCTTTTGTCTAAGCGCGTCTCGGTTCTCACTCAACCACTGACGCAATAACGGCCAAGATCGAATCAGCGCTTCATGGGCAACATCCACCACCGCTACGGGTTCCGATGATAACCCTTTCTCACTC
>DATNQL010000763.1:0-4046 GCA_036704025.1 Stenomitos sp. | reverse complement strand
TGGGGAGTCGTAGTCATGAGCAAAGGTAATCTTTAACGTATTACCCTGTGACGCATTTAAGAAAGCATATTTCCACACCCTACACCCTACACCCCACACCCCTTATGACAATTTCGCTATGGCAATTTAGCGGCACATCAGCTTAATACGTTAAAGATTACCTTTGCTCATGACTACGACTCCCCAGTTAATCAAAGAGCCGCTTAACTGTTCAGATTGCTACTCTGAAGGGGTGGAATTCGATAAACTGTATAACTTAACACAAAATATTTTGTAAATAGTATTTCTAGATACAGATTTATTGGGATTTTATATCCATTCCTAGGGCTGAAGTTATCCTACAGCCCTAGGAGTTATCCTGACTCTGCTAGCTCATTGAAGTGAAGCCCTTATGATTCAGTCATCCCGGTACTCTATAGATGTAATTCAAAGACAAGCCCGTCGTCTGGTGCAGAGGAATGTGATTAGTCGTCAACAATGCATCTATGTTCTGTGCAAGTATATTCCAGCCAGCGAATGGTCTAGTGTTGAATTTGAGTTAGAAGAACACGCTTTTCTGCTCAGAGATCGGATTGCCGATTTAATCGGTGAGGAAGAATGGCACAACGATTGAAGGTTAGCTCAAAAGAAGATAAGAAAAAAATTCATGCTCTAGATGTACATTCTAAATTTGGCGACAATACAAGAGGCGATTTCCGCTCAGTTCGTGATCAGAATGCCCATCAATATCCTTCTTTTAGACTAGATTTTCTGGACCGGATCGCCTTGAGCTTGCTGTACTCCAATCTTGCTCTTATTGAGCTTATTTAAAAATCTCAGATTTATCAATCCATTCAGAGATAATCTCCGCAAACTTCTCTGGACGAAACAGACTTAATTGATGATGATTTATTAGGACGAAAACTTCTCCAATCTTAAAATCTTGCAACTTTCCGGCTGCGCTCATTGTAGTGCAGTATTTAGAAATTAGCCGGACATCATATTAATTAATCCGAACAGGACATTTTCCTGGTCTCATATGAAGTTGCGTTCATACGTAGCATATTCCTGTTCTGGGCGTCCCCGCATCCCCGTCTCTTGGCGTTAGTCTGGACGACTATGTTTGAACGCAGCTCGATGTCAAGTGGCTTTGGTGGACTTTTCACCGCCCTCAGTGGACTTGCTGTTGCACTCAGTAGCCGCTACCTTCAAAGAAGGTGCGATCGCTTTCCCAATCTTCCCCCAGCTTGGTGTATTCGACACTGGGGCTGAGGTCCGACTCCACCCCAGTGTCGGATCAACAAAATTTCGCCTTACGATTAAAGCTAAAAGTTTTTAACGCGGTTTCTCGAAAACTTACCGATTCAAGCGATGTAGAGCTTTAATCCACCCCACAGCTAGTCATATCATGTCCGGTTAAACACCCATTGTTAGGATTGACGCGGGGACACGGGGACACGGGGACGAGGAGAGGTTTTTATGATGGGTAATTAGACGGACATGATATCAGACATGAGTCAGGAGCGAACGGCTTCATTCCAGGGCACTATTTTTGTTGTTGATGACACCCCAACTAATTTGAACCTGTTAACCGAAATTTTATCCCTTGCCGGATATAAAGTCAGACTTGCACCGAGCGGTAAATTGGCATTAAGGTCTATCTCTACCATTCCTCCTGACTTGATTTTGCTGGACATTGTCATGCCGGAGATGGATGGTTATGCAGTTTGCAAACAACTGAAGGCTTCTCCTCAAACCCAGGACATCCCGATTATCTTTATCAGTGCTTTGTATGAAGTGTTTGATAAGGTCAAAGCCTTTTCCCTGGGTGCAGTGGACTATATCACCAAACCTTTTGAAGTCCAAGAGGTTTTGGCGCGGGTTGAACATCAATTGCGGATCAGTCGGCTCACTCAGCAACTGGCTCAGCAAAATACGCAGCTACAACAGGAGATTGAAGAGCGCCAACAAGCCGAAAAAGCACTCCAAGAGAGTGAACAATTCTTTCGCAGTGCTTTTGATCATGCCGCCAATGGGATGGCTTTGCTGGGGATCGATGATCGCTGGCTGAAGGTGAATCCGGCTCTGTGTGGAATTTTGGGCTATTCAGAACAAGAGTTACTGGCAACTTCCTATTCAGCTATCACTTATCCAGAGGAGATACAGGCGTACCTCAGTTGCACGCATCAATTACTCGCGAACCAAACCTACTCCTGTCAATTAGAGACGCGCTACTGCCATCAACAGGGACATGCGGTTTGGGTGTTGGTGAGCCTTTCATTAGTGCGTGATTTTCTGGGGGAACCCTTGTATTTTGTCACGCAAGTTCAGGACATTACAGAAAGACGAGCGATCGAGAAAATCAAGAATGAGTTCATCTCTGTGGTGAGCCATGAACTGCGGACACCGTTAACCTCCATTCGGGGTTCATTGGGTTTACTCACCACCGGTGTATTCAACAGCCAACCCCAACGGATGCAACGCATGATCGAAATTGCCACCATCGAAACCGAGCGTTTGGTGCGTCTGGTGAATGATATTCTCGATTTGGAGCGGTTGGAGTCAGGTAAAGTGACTCTCGTCAAGAGCTGTACGGATGCAGGCGACTTGATGGTGCAATCCGTTGAAGTGATGCGATCGCTCGCTCAACAAGAAAATATTCTACTTTGGGTTTCTCCTATATCGGTTCAGGTTTTGGCATCACCGGATCATATTATTCAGACACTAACTAATTTATTGAGTAATGCCATCAAGTTTTCCCCTCCTCATAGTACGGTCACTCTGTCGGCTCAAGCTCATGAAGATTATGTTTTGTTTCAAATTAAAGACCAAGGGCAAGGGATTCCGGCTGACCAATTAGACATTATTTTTGATCGATTTCATCAGGTTGATGCTTCTGATTCGCGCCAGAAGGGAGGAACCGGTCTAGGTCTAGCGATTTGCCGCAGTATCATTACACAACATGGTGGAAAAATTTGGGTCGAGAGCGTTTTAGGGGAAGGGAGTACCTTTTTCTTCACGTTACCCTCGCCAGCATTTCAGAGGGGAAACAATCTAGGTTAATCTTTACAAACAACCTCTTTTGCACAGAATAAGTCATGATTTAAACGGAGGAGTTTATAGCTTTAGGAGTTAAACGATTTCTCAACCGCTCAGATATACAAAAATTCGTTTTCATTCATTTCCATTAACAATTTCATGAAGACGGCTTCTCTTAATATGGCAACACCGTTGAAGAAAAATCAGCTATTCAAATGCCCGACCGGAATTCAAGGGTTGGACGAAATCACGGCGGGTGGATTGCCCCTAGGGCGTCCGACACTCGTTTGTGGCACAGCGGGTTGTGGCAAGACTTTAATGGGCATGGAATTTCTGATCCGTGGCGCACTTGAGTATGATGAACCCGGTGTGTTCATGGCGTTTGAAGAAACGGCTGAAGAACTCACCCAAAACGTTGCTTCCTTGGGTTGGGATTTAGAGCAGCTTACCGCTGAAGAAAAAATTGCCATTGACTACGTTCACGTTGACCCCAATGAGATTGAAGAAACCGGCGAATATAATCTGGAAGCTTTATTCATTCGCCTAGGCTATGCCATTGATTCCATCCAAGCCAAACGTGTTGTTTTAGATACCATTGAAGTCCTGTTTGCGGGTTTAGCCAACGCCTCCATTGTGCGGGCAGAACTACGGCGGTTGTTTCGCTGGCTAAAAACCAAAGGCGTGACAGCCATCATCACGGGTGAAAAGGGCGAGAACTCCCTCACCCGTCATGGCTTAGAAGAATATGTGTCCGATTGTGTGATCCGGCTGGAGCAGCGCATCCAGGACGAAGTTTCTACCCGACGCTTGCAAATTGTTAAGTATCGGGGTTCAGCTCACAGCTCGAATGAATATCCATTTTTGATTGATCAAAACGGAATTTCCGTTTTACCGATTACCTCGGTGGGATTAGATCATGACATCTCCATGGAACGGATCTCAACCGGCATTGAGCGCCTCGACACCATGCTGGGCGGGAAAGGATATTTCCGAGGCAGCAGTATTCTGATTACCGGTACGGCAGGTAC
>DATNQL010000762.1:0-7553 GCA_036704025.1 Stenomitos sp. | reverse complement strand
ATTCGGAGCTTGTCCACATCAACTCACCCTTTTGTAAACCTATATTACCTGAGTTCGACGTAAGCGCGATCGCAAGCCAACCTGTAGACTAGGACTGGTGTGAGCGAACAAACAGCAGCATGGATTTGGTGGAACTGTTTTGCGATGTTGATGATTTCTGCCGGACTTTTGAACCGATGTGGAACAGACAACGGCTAAAAGCCACCGCCAAGAAGCGTAATCGCCGATTCACTTTAAGTTTAAGCGAAGTGATGACTATCATCATTGCTTTTCAGGACTCGGCTTACCGAACATTCAAGGATTACTACACTCAGCAGGTAATACCAAATCTGCGTCGTTACTTTCCACAACTAGTAAGCTACAACCGCTTTGTGGAGTTGAAACAGGCAGCATTGATACCCTTGCTGTACTATCTTCACACTCGTAGAGGAACTGTGACTGGAATCAGTTTCATTGACTCAACACCGATTCAGGTGTGTCATCCAAAACGGGCTAATCGCCATAAAGTATTTGAAGGACTAGCACAGTGGGGCAAAAATTCAGTGGGTTGGTACTTTGGCTTCAAACTCCATTTGGTAATTAACGACAAGGGAGAACTGCTTAATTTTAAACTGACTCCTGCTAACACCGATGACCGCCAGCCGTTAGCTGAGTTGGTGCGTGGTCTTATTGGCAAGCTCTTCGGTGACAAGGGTTACATCTCCCACAAGTGGTTTGAGCAGTTGTTCAATAACGGTCTGCAACTGGTGACACCCAGCAAGAAAAACATGAAGAATCGACTCGTACCACTGATAGACAAGATTTTGTTACGGAAGCGTGAAGCGAAGCTAGCGCGTTAGCGCCTCGCTAATTGAAACAGTTAATGACCAACTTAAAAACATCTGTCAGATAGAGCATTCCAGGCATCGTAATATCTTCAACTCTATGGTCAATGTGGTAGCAGGTTTGATTGCCTATAGCTACCGGGAGAAAAAGCCCTCGTTGAACCTTCACCCCTCTGGTCTGACTCAACTGCCTGCTGCTGTCTTTTAGTTGCGATCGCGCTTACGTCGAACTCAGGTTATATTAATTTCGCCAGCGGTATCAAAATTGGGGGACTTTGATTGATTTTTACAAAAGACACCATAAGCTGCGCTCACAACAAAGGACGAAAGTAGACTTTCAAGATAGGTCTAATATTTTAAGCACCACCCTTCAGTTGAGTGACTAGATGAATCAACTCCGGCAAAATAAGCTGTTGTAGAGCCAATTCAACCGCACCGGTTGAGCCAGGAATGGAGAAGACCAGCTTCATTTGATAAACTCCTGCAATGGCGCGTGAAGCGATCGCTCGTGAGCCAATTTCCTGGTAACTTAAGAACCGAAACACTTCCCCAAATCCGGGCAGCGTCTTTTCCAGACATTGCTCCAAAGCATCATAAGTGGTGTCTCGTGGTGCAATGCCAGTCCCCCCATTAAAAATTAACGCATCAATGTCCGTTCGTTCTCCTATTGCCTTCAACTGAGACTGAATATCTTGAGGTTCATCCTTGAGAATCGTGTAAAAACCAATAGTGTGACCTCCATTCAGGAGTAATTGTTGAATGAGCTGACCACTTTTATCCGTTTCGGGCGAACGCGTATCACTAATGGTAATGACAGCACAATTCACTGTCATTGGGATGGAATCAGGGTGAGGTTGTGAAGCCATAAACTAAAAACAGCAATCCTTCAGGTTGCCCAAAAAGTGTACCTGAAGGAAGGCTGATTTATTTGGCCTGAGTAAATCCAAGATCATGCTCTTGGGCATATCGTTCCATAAAACGCATGAAACGATCCCACTCCACTTCGGATTTGATCAGAACAAAGGCTTCTAATGCAGTCGGCTGACCATTGACAAATTTGCCCTTAACCTCTCTCGTGACAATCTCACCCTCTTCATCAATCAAGTACATCCCAGTGATTTCTTCTGTACTGTTGCTGTCGAGAGCTTTGGGATTTTCAAAAATAAATGTGGCAGTCCCATTACTACCATCGCGAGAGCGAGTCAGACGCACGTCAGGGATAACTTCTTCGTCAATCCCTCTAGAAAACTGAATTTGAGCCATGACTGAGTCCAATCAAATATGCTAGGTAATTTCTCTCATTATCTTACCGAGCTGACTGGACTTCAGCGAAATGGCAAACCATAACCCATTCAGACTCCCGGAGTGGCAAAATTGATAGAACTGTTACACACTAAGAACGTTTGTAGTATTTATCAAGCCGTTTCTGTACGAGTATTTAAGCGAAATCAATGGGTAAGCAGCGTGTTCTCTCTGGGGTTCAACCAACTGGCAATCTTCACCTGGGTAACTATTTGGGAGCAATTCGCAATTGGGTGGAAGGTCAAAGCCAGTACGAAAATTTCTTCTGTGTGGTCGATTTACACGCCATTACCGCGCCTTATGATCCCACCACGCTGGCTGCAAATACTTACAAAATTGCCGCTCTCTACTTAGCCTGTGGGATTGATTTACAATATTCCAGCATCTTTATTCAATCCCATATCTCTGCCCACAGCGAACTGACTTGGCTGTTCAACTGCATCACGCCCATCAACTGGCTAACCGATATGATCCAGTTTAAGGAAAAGGCGGTGAGGCAAGGGGAAAATGTGAATACGGGCTTAATGGATTATCCCGTACTGATGGCAGCCGATATCTTGCTCTACGATGCGGATAAAGTCCCGGTGGGAGAAGACCAAAAGCAACATCTTGAATTAACCCGTGACATTGCCGTTCGGATCAACCACCAATTTGGTCATCCAGAAAAACCCATTCTCAAGCTACCTGATCCCCTGATTCGTAAGGAAGGGGCACGGGTAATGAGTTTGACGGATGGCACCAAGAAAATGTCCAAATCAGACCCTTCGGACTTAAGTCGAATTAATTTACTTGATTCCCCAGACGAAATTACCAAGAAAATTAAACGATGTAAAACAGACCCGATTAAAGGTCTAGAATTTGACAATCCAGAACGTCCGGAGTGTAATAATTTGCTGACTCTATATATGCTGCTTGCACAGAAAAGCAAAGAAGAAGTAGTCGCTCAATGTCAAGATATGGGTTGGGGTCAGTTCAAACCATTACTGACAGAGGCGACGCTGGCGGCACTTGAGCCAATTCAACAAAAGTATCAAGCCGTGATGGATGATCAGGGATATCTGGAATCGGTGTTGCGAGAAGGGAGAGAGAAAGCCGAGGCGATCGCTAACGCCACCTTATTAAGGGTGAAGGCCGCAATGGGCTATTCCATGCCGCTTTGACAGATGCTCCTCCAATCCAGATAGTGAGTGAAAACTCATGTCGGATTGGGGTCGAGTACGACATTAAGCGATACCGTTTTTGTAATCTACTCTAGCAGAACTCCATCCCTAAACAGCGATTTCTTGCCATTCACCCCTTCGGCGGATTGGGCAGAATTCGGATACAGGTGATACTCGTAAGTAAGCGCAATTGATGATGAGCGATTCCCTTCAACAAACAACACTTCGGACGGACATAGAGGCGATGCTACTTGAGAGCAACTCTCATAGTCCTGTCTCTACTCCAAACGCGTTTCGGACGGCGGCTCAATCCGGTGAATTTTTAATTACCGCTGAGGTGGCACCCCCCAAAGGCGGCGACCCATCTCACATGATTAAAATGGCTCAAGCTCTTAAGGGTAGAGTGCACGCCGTAAATATTACCGATGGTAGTCGAGCTGTACTCAGGATGAGTTCTGTCGCCGCCTCCGTCATTTTGTTGCAACATGGCATTGAGCCGATTTGTCAGATGGCCTGTCGCGATCGCAACCGTCTTGCTCTCCAAGCTGACCTGATGGGTGCACATGCTCTAGGGATTCGCAATATCCTTGCCCTCACCGGTGACCCCCTCAAAGCCGGGGATCATCCTGAGGCGAAGGGGGTTTTTGATTTAGAGTCCGTGCGTTTATTGAAGCTAATTGGCAAGCTCAATCGTGGTGTTGATGCCAATGACAAGCCTCTAACCGATGGTGTTACCGATTTATTTACAGGTGCTGCCGTTGACCCGCAACTAAAAAGTTGGTCTGGATTACAAGGTCGTTTTGAGCGTAAACTAGAAGCGGGTGCACAGTTTTTCCAGAGCCAATTAATTACTGATTTTGAGCGGCTGGAAAAGTTTATGAACGAGATTGCCGCTGGTACCAATAAGCCCATTTTAGCGGGGATATTTCTGCTCAAGTCGGCTAAAAATGCCCAATTTATCAATAAATATGTTCCAGGTGTTCACATTCCCCAAACCATCATTGACCGATTGGCAGGGGCAGATGAACCGTTACAGGAAGGAGTGAAAATTGCGGCTGAGCAAGTCCAGCTTGCACGGCAACTTTGTCAGGGTGTTCATATGATGGCAATCAAGCGAGAAGATTTGATTCCCAAAATTCTAGATTTAGCAGGAGTTCAACCCCTGAAAAGCTAAGTTAATTGGATGGGTCATGGATTAAAGAGTTGAAACTGAACGATTAAGGGTTCAGGGTTGAGGGTGAGAACACATCAACCTGATCATTGGCGTTATTGGCAAACGTTCAACTTTTCTTTGGACAAACAATTTATAACGAATGACTCAGGGCAAAGAAAAAAAGACTGATGAATAAAACGGTAGACACCCGAATTTGTGACGTTACAGTGTACAGTAACCAAGCGCTAGTGACTCGTCGAGGAGTCGTGCAGCTCACTGGTGACGAGCATGAATTGGTGATTGACCAATTGCCCGTAACGCTCTTGAGTGAGTCGATACGGGTGAGGAATAGTGGTGCCCTAAGGGTGCGATTGTTGGGAGTCCGAACCGAACGCACCTGTGCCGCAGAGGAAGTGGCACAGAAAATTGCACAGCTCAATCAAGAAATTGGGCAAATTGAGGAGCAAAAGCGCCCCGTGCAAGATGGGCTGACACTGCTTAATCTGCAACGAAACTTTGTCAAAAGTCTGAGTAGTCAGTACTTGGAGCGCTTAGCGAGGTTTGAAGACTCAGAACAGATGAAGCTGAATCAAATCCGGGAATTAATGGATTTTGTTGGGCAGCAGTACAATGAGTTCTCCCATGCGATCGCCCAACAAGAAAAAGAACAAAAACAGCTAGACTCGAAGTTACAATCGCTGCGGCAGCAGCTTCAGCAGTTGTCAGGCACCCAGCCTCCAGAAAGCTTCAACTTAATGATCACAGTCGAACCCTCGGCAGTGGGTGAATTGGAGCTAGAGATATCCTACATCGTCTATAAAGCAAGCTGGACAGCCCTTTATGACATGCGCTTGGGTTCAAGCCAGGAAAAAATCAATATCAGCTACCTCGCAGAAATCAAACAAAGTACAGGTGAAGATTGGCAGGGTGTAGCGCTGACTCTATCGACCGCCAAGCCAGGAATCGGTACCCTACCCGCCAAACTGACTCCCTGGTATATCGATATCCAACAGCCCAATCAGTTCAGAACACCTACCCTATCAGAACCCGCTACTCTGCCATCCCGAACTCTGGCAGCTACCCTACCGTTTGCCGGGACGACACCGTCAGCGGAAGTGATGATGAATGCTGGGTATGACTATGGTTTGACCCAAACGGCAACCCCAGACGTCTCTAAACCTGGAGGGAGTATTACCTATCGGCTCAACAGTGCAAGTTATATTCCTAGTGATGGCGTTCTTCATAAAACGACGATTTTTAATGAAGATTTCCCTTGCCGCGCTGAGTATATAGCTCTGCCTCGCGTCACGCCTTTGGCTTATCTCCAGGCTACGATTACCAATCCCCTGTCTGGCATGATGCTGCTAGCGGGCAAAGTGAATATCTTTTTGGATCAGACTTTTGTCGGGACAACACAACTCGATCCCATTGCTCCCGGACAAGAATTCAAGATGAACTTAGGGAGTGATGAAGGGATCGTGATTCAACGCGATTTGGTTGAACGTCAAGTAGACTCAAAGTTGATGGGCAACCAACGGCATCGTACCTATGCTTATCGACTGGTGATTACAAACTTACGAGAGTGTGAAGCCAAATTAAAACTCATCGAGCAGTTGCCCATCAGTCGTCACGAGCAAGTGAAAGTCCGTCTGACGCTCTCTAATCCGGAGATTGAGGCGGGTGAGATGGGTATGCTGGAATGGTCACTCACGTTACCGCCTCTATCGGGACAAGAGCTGTACTATCAGTTTGCGATCGAACATCCGCCCGAATTTACGATTGTTGGTTTGGATATTTAGCGGAGCCTAACTTAGATATCTCGTACCTAACGACCCATGATTAGCTCCTTGAAAGAGGGATTATTTAAACAATGAGGCACATTTTCTGTTTCTAGCCAGAATCCCCAAAGGAGTTATACCATGAGTACTCAAACCCTCAAGCCACTGCCACTTCCCACCCACTTCGACGCCGCTAAAGTCGGGGAGGTTTGGCGAGTTCCCTATCAGGAGAGAGCCGCACAAGCGAGGGAGTGGGCAAACCAGTACAATATCCAACCGACGGCTGAGGACAAAACTCGCATTTGTTTGTTGCTAATCGACGTTCAAAACACCTTTTGCCTTCCCGACTTTGAACTGTTCGTTGGTGGACAATCTGGGATGGGAGCCGTGCATGATAATGTGCGGTTGTGTGAATTTATTTACCGCCATTTGGGAGTAATAAGTGCGATCGCACCGACGATGGATACTCACACGGCGATGCAAATCTTCCATCCTATATTTTGGATTAACGAAGCTGGAGAACATCCGACGCCTGCTGCCACTCTCATCACCCCAGAAGATATTCAGCAAAAGATTTGGAACGTCAACCCAGCCATTGCCAATAGCCTCAGCAACGGGGACTATTCCAAACTAGAAAAACATGCCCTACACTACGTCAACCAACTCAGTAATGCAGGGAAATACCCATTAACTGTATGGCCTTATCATTCCATGTTAGGTGGGATTGGTCACGCTTTAGTTTCTGCTGTGGAGGAGGCCCTATTTTTCCACTGCATCGCCCGCAATAGTCAAACGCGATTTGAAATTAAAGGCAACCATCCTTTAACGGAAAACTATTCCATTCTGCGCCCTGAAGTGCTAGAGGATGTCACGGGCAGTCCTATTTCCCAGAAGAATACAAGCTTGATTCAGTATTTGCTGGAGTTTGATGCAGTGATTATTGCAGGACAAGCGAAGAGTCACTGTGTAGCTTGGACAATTGCCGATTTACTCACAGAAATTCAGCAGCAAGATGCCAGTCTGACCCAAAAAATATACCTACTAGAAGATTGCACCTCGCCCGTTGTCGTTCCAGGGGTCGTAGACTACAGCGAACAAGCCGATGAAGCCTTCCAGCGATTTGCCGCCGCAGGAATGAACGTGGTTAAATCGACTGAACCGTTGGAAAGCTGGGCGAAGTTCCCTAAAATTACTCCCTTCCCGCCAGAAGATTACTTATTCTCCACTCCCCCAGCTCCCCCAGCTTCCCCAGCTTCCCCAGCTTCCCCAGCATAGGTATTCTTAGAGCGGGAAGGGAGTAAGCTGTGACGCATTTAAGAAAGCCTATTTCCACACC
>DATNQL010000761.1:0-4099 GCA_036704025.1 Stenomitos sp. | reverse complement strand
TCAAGGCTCCAAAGTTTAACGGTGCCATCTTTACTGGCAGAGGCAAGTAGTTGACCATCCGGACTAAAACTAACACCCAAGACACCATCATTATGTCCGTTGCTAACACCCAAGACACCATCATTATGTCCATTAAAGATTTTAGGCCACGTACTATCGAGATGCCAGAGCTTGATTGTCTTGTCTTCACTTACACAGGCAATTGACTGACCATCTGGACTAAAACTCACCCCGTATATTGGATTACCGAGCTGCCTGAAAGTTTTGTCCAAAGTACCATCAAGACACCAGAGTTTTACAGTTCCATCCTCACTGGCGGAGGCAATCTGTTGACCATCTGGACTGAAACTAATGTTGAAAACTCTTTCTTTATGACCTTTGAGAGTTTCGAGCAAAGTACCATCGCATCTCCAGAGCCTCACAGTTTTGTCAGCACTTGCCGAGGCAAGCATCTGACCGCTAGGACTAAAGCTGACGCTGAATACCCAGTCTTCATGACCATAGCAAGTTGCTAATTCTGTACCATCAATCCGCCAGAGCTTGATCGTTTTGTCCTCACTGGCAGAAGCTAGGATTTGACCGTCTGGACTGAAACTGACACCAAAAATCCTAGATATATGGCCTTCCCATCGGTTGCGTTCCTTCATTTGATCGATAGTTTGCCGCAGCCTGCTTACTGTCTGTAACTTAATATCAGTTGGAGATTCAGTGTCCATGGCTTGTTTGCCCGCCTTAATACTGGCTACTAATGCTTCTAACTGATTACCGGATAGTAGTTGGGCTTGAGATAATGAATTCAGAGCATTGATTTCTGCAATTTCTGCTCTTTTACGTTCCTGTTCTGCTCGTTGGCGTTGTTCTTTTTCTTGACGCAGTGTCTGTCTGAGTTGTTGTCTTGTCTGTTCCAGTTGAAGAAACTCCGTTTGGAATTTTTTGCGGATAAAACTGACCAAATAGTCATGGACAAGCTGATAGCGGTCAGCTAGCATCTCTGGCAGTTTAAATACCACACCAGACCCTTCAAAAATTTTTAATACTAAATCTAGGTTTTCATCCTCTAAGTCTTTTGTAAAATCCAAATCTTCTTTTAAATCAATCTTAGTTTTTAGGGGACGAATATTGTTCTCAGATGTGAGTAAATACAAAACTTGTTGAGCAGTTTTTTTATTCGGTTCACCACAGTCTTCGATAACTTCTGCTAAATATCGCTCAACCAGTTTTTCTTTAGAGCCATATTGCCGATATTTTTCCAGGGTCGATATTTTATACATTTGGAGTTGCGTCCCTGCTAATTGCAATTCAATGGGGCGCACTTCCCCTAGTTCTGCTGCTAAATCTTGTAATAATTCCTCAATCACCACTGAATCTAAAGGGAACCGCATTTCGGTTAATCTTTCAATAATTTCTTTAGCGTCTTCTTTTCTAAAATTACCTAAGTAGTAGAGAATATCCTTACTCAAAATATCGTTACTAATTGCCTCCAATTGGTTGAGGCGATTGCATTCTAATAAGTAATGCAAATAATCTTCTCGTAGCGACAAGATAACTTTTAAGTAGGGGATATCTAGACAGTCCCGCAAAAAATCATAAAAAAATTGTTTCTGCTTGAGATCTTTGTAAATAAAGAAAAACTCTTCAAATTGGTCGAAAATTAGCACAGTCAGCAGATTTATATCACCATTTTTTATCAATTTTCCGAGAATCTTAGCGATTAAGAATTTTGTAGGATCGGACGGCTGGTTATCCTTTCTAGTTTCGCCTTCAGAACCAGCATCTCTCAATCCCAAATCAGACAGAGCCTTTTCTAAGCGTTTGTCCAATTCCTGAATCCAATCAGTATAAACTTGCAGCAAAATAGGTAAAACATCACGAGTGCCAATGCTTTTGTGTTTCAATGTTGGCAATAACCCCGCCTGCAAGAGTGAACTTTTGCCAACCCCTGACGGTCCATGAATAACTGTCAGTTTATGGTCATGACGACCGATGCGTTCAACCAGATGATCGACATCATGTTGTCTGCCAGAAGCAGTAATTTCTTGAGCAATTGTCTCTTGGTGTTCAACCTGGGCTAAAGCGGGATTTGTGACCCGTTGTTCTGGCTGCAAGCGACCAGCGCCAATGAAAGCCCGAAATCCGTACTGCTGCTCGATTGATCGCTGGTCTTGCTTAATGTGAAAAGCTTTTAGATAATCCCCTTGCTTAAAATAGAGCGATCGCAATTCCTCTAAAATCCGAATATAAAGCTCTGGATCGTAGTAAGGTTTAGTATCTGCTGCCGCCGTTTCCAAATTTGCGATCGCTTCTTGTGCATGACCCAGTGCCGAATGTGCCCTAGCTAACGAAAATAAATACCAACCCTGATGATAGGAGCGCACCCAGTCTAAATTGGCACTCTGTTCCGATGATGCGGCATTTGATGGAGGGGATTGAACATTTTTCAGAATAGAGAGAGCTGTTTCAGCCGCTTGTTGGGCTTCACTCCAAGCTGATTTGGCAAGATGTACCTCAGCCAGAAAGCCATGAACTCGCGCCAGTCTGAACGGATGAGGATAAGTTTGATGGAGAGAAAGCGCTTTTTTAGCAACAACCTCTAACTCATCCCACTGTTGCAACCGTTGCAAAATTTCCCCTAAGGCATTGATAAACTTAGCCACTAAGTCGGGTCGCTGAGCCTGCTCAAATACTGCTACACATTGTTGAAAATACTCTTTCGCTCGACTGCAAGCTACCTCGTATTCTGCTCGATGCCTCTCTGCATAACTGCGCCACCATAACCCCAGACTGTGCAGTACGCACCCCATACGCTCTAGGGATTGAGAATTTTGGCCTTCGCCCCCTAAATCTCCCAATACTGGGGGACTTTGAGATTCTGGTTCCCCCCAGTATTGGGAGGCTTGTTGCTCCTGCCCTAATTCTGAGGGACTCTGAGGCTCCGGTTCCCCCCAAAGTTGGGGGGCTAGGGGGGCTGATTGTTCCTGCCCCAATACTGAGGGACTTTGAGATTCCGGTTCCCCCCAAAGTTGGGGGGCTAGGGGGGCTAATTGCCGCCAAAGTGCTAAACTTCGCTCGAAATGGTGCCGAGACTGCTCCATTGAACCATCAGCCGCTCGACCCAACACAAATTCTAAACTCGCTTCCAGTTGAGAATCTAAAGTGATACCCCGACTTTCCAGTTCATGCCGTGCTGATTCGAGTTCACTACAGGGGGTAGAACCTGTTCCCAGATTGAGAGCAGCATGATCTAAAAAGATGCCTGCACCCGTGTCTAAAACTTTGGCAAAAACATCCTCAGCAGTTTCCTGGATGCAGTGAATTAATTCTTCAGTTGCGACTTCAAATTCAACCGTTGTGAACCAACTCTGCAAATCTGGCGCTAACCGAATCAGCTTTTGCACTACCGCATCCGTAACCCACCATACCAATGGGAAGTGAAAATTTTGGCGGAACTCTTCCCGTACCTGGTTAGCGCCCGTCAGCAGTCGGTCGAGGGTGCTAACTGACTCTAAACCACATACCATTAATGCTTGTGGTTGCACCTCAGAAAATTCTGCTTGGATCGTTGAGTAGAGGGTTTTGACAGACTTATCCAAAACTATCTCTCGAATCTCAACCGAGCAGAGTTGTCGCAGGCGTTGGATTAAATGCGATCGCAAATTGGCAGAATTACAACGTGCCAAAATCAGCGCAAACTCCCCCACATCCCACTCAATTGCCCTCGCCAATTCCTCTAAAGCTTGCTGGTTAGGGTGATCAGCAATCTCTTCCGAGTGGTGTAAAGTAGTCATAACGTTAATCTCCCCGCTTCTGCCAAAATTGGATTAACTTCAAACCAAGAGCCATCGTGATCGCGGTACTCATACACAAACAGATTACGTACCAAAACTTGGTATCCATCATCGCCACTCACTTGCTTGCGTTGCTGCACCTGGCGCAATAATTCCCACTCATCATCTGTAATCGCTAACTTCATTTGATTACAGCGAGTCCTAAATACATCTTCTAACCCTTCTCGCACAAGTGGCAGCGTTCGGTTCTTCTTGATCCAGTCATTGAGCAACCTCAGCAACTCTCGCACATGACCCCCACTAACCAAGCACAA
>DATNQL010000760.1:0-2486 GCA_036704025.1 Stenomitos sp. | reverse complement strand
CTATTGTTACTACAAATTAGTTGCCGATAGGTTAAAACCTGCGGCTATACAGACAAAGTGTGCCTACGCGCACTCCTGGAATTGCTCTTAACCCGTGCAGGCGGGTTTTGTTTGTGTAGACGCGATTTCCAAATCGCCATCTATGCTTCGCTTTTTGTACGAAATGGGGTGCGATCGCATTGTAATTACTCCTAAAGACTATCGAAATTAGGAGTAACAAATTTGACGGAACAATTTGGGCCAAATCCCAATCGACCTTATCCAATGGTCGATCAACGGCGAGTCTGTTTCATCAAGCCTTTTATCAAGTCACCCAATATTATTGTCGGGGATTACTCCTATTACGACGACCCAGTTGACCCAGAAGGCTTTGAAAGAAACGTCCTGTACAATTACGAGAGCGATCGCCTTATCATCGGTAAGTTTTGTGCGATCGCCACTCATGCCAAGTTCATTATGAATGGTGCCAATCACAAGATAGATGGCATTTCCACTTATCCCTTCCCAGCCTTCGGACACGGTTGGGAGAAGGCGATGGATGAGTTAATCAATCTGCCGACGCGGGGCGATACGATTGTGGGCAATGATGTGTGGATTGGTTACGACGCGCTAATTATGCCCGGAGTCAAAATTGGCGATGGTGCTGTGATTGCCGCGAAGTCCGTTGTCACCAAGGATGTTCCTCCCTACACGATTGTTGGCGGCAACCCAGCCTGTCTCATCAAGCAGCGCTTTAGCGACGCTGAGGTAGCACAACTGTTGGAGATTCGCTGGTGGGATTGGGAAATTGAGAAAATTACCCGCCATATTGACAAGATTATGCAAAGTGATATCCAAGCACTGCACGATGCCGAGTGAAGGATGCATAATCGGCAAGTAGTCACGAATGATTGAGTGTGAAAGCCTTGGAAAACCGTAAACTGGACGCCCTCTCCCTAGCCCCCTTGCTGGTGTCCGCCCATTACGGTTTAGGATTTCTCTTTGGAACGGCTGAGAAAGCACTAACTTTGGGTATCGCGGGTAGTCTCTACGCTGTCTCGATTAGCGTGGGTACAATCGCGGCGATGGGACTGGCGAAGTTCTACTGGACAGAAGTTGATCAAATCTGGACATTGCTAGGAAACCGCTATGGGAACCTTGTCAAAATCCTCGTGGGATGGTTGATTTGGTCATCCTTAATTGGCATCGAAGCCGTCCAGATTATTTCAGGAGCCTTTGTCCTCAAGGTTTTAGGGCTACCTGTACTACCGAGTATGGTGGGTTTGGCTATCTTGTTTACCGTCATCTCCTTACTGCCAGTGGAGGAAGCTAGCTGGATCTTTCAAACGCTGCTGGCTCTAAATTTCTTGGCGTTGCTTTATGCACTGTGGGTACTGCACGGTTTCCCGGATTATTTGCGATCGCCTCTTGAGTTTATCCCATCCCTGCAACGGGTGAGTCCACCGGATTTCGTGGGCATTTCTCTGTCCACGATTTTGCTTGTTCTCATCGATATGAAATGTCAGCAATTTATTGTGCAAACCAAGGATGTGCGAAATGTCTATTTCGGCTCTGTGTTGGCAGCTATTGTACTTTTATGGATTGGTTTATTACCTTCTGTTGTGGTGATGGCGGCTCAACAGGCGGGAATTTTGCCGATTGGAATTGATGGCAAAGAGACCATTCCCTTTATTTTGTCCTGGATTGGCGGTGGTACGGGCAAGCCTTTGGGAATTGTCCTGATTTTGTCTTTATTGGTTCCGGCGCTGGGCGTTGGTAGCAGCGTGTTGCGCGTGCAAAATAAGACCATTCTTGACTTCAGTATTCTACCTGTATCTAATACCAATCGGTGGCTTGTCGCTGTTGTTAACACTCTTTTAGCTCTAGCTATTGCCTTAAAGGGAGGTGGCTCGCTGATCGGCTTGATTGTATCATTTTATGCTGTTTATTTAGCCGCCGTTTTTGTCCCGTTTATTGCCTACCTAATGGCTCAATCAGGATACTACACATGCTCCGACATGGGGGTAAAACTATCTTTGAACATGGGTAGTCTTTCAGCTTTTTCGGTGCTGATTTCAACACTCATCAATCCCAATCTTGTCGTTTTTGGCAGTGTTGAGTTGATGATTATGGTAATAGGAATTGGATTTGGATTTTTAGGATTATTGGTTGGGCAGGTTAGCGATAAATATTTCCCGGTTTCAAAGGTAGGCGAAGAGATTTGAGCCATTTCAGGGTTTTACGCACAACAGCTTAATGAAGGAATAAGCTGTTATGCATTTAATTTGTATATAGTTAGTCTAAATGAATTGTGAAACCTAGTGATCGCTTTTGGTAATGGGTAATAGGTCATGGGAAAGAAGTTCTATAGCGTTTCTCAAATAGATGAAGTACAGTAACAGCAGTGAGTAAACCAATTAAAAAGGTCTTGAGAGGACACTTGTTGGTAGGCTAGTGTAATCGCTTCCTCCAATGCTCGATAAGTTCTTGCTCCTATCGTCCGCAAT
>DATNQL010000759.1:0-7175 GCA_036704025.1 Stenomitos sp. | reverse complement strand
AGGCTGAACGGTTGAAGCTACTCAAGGAAATCAATCGCCTGACGTTTGAGAATGCGATCGCACCCGCCGATGATGAGCCAACTCGTCTCGCGTTGGAAAGCGATCGGCAACGACTGGCACAACTGCACGAGCAAATGGCACCCCTGCAAGCGGAAATCAATCAATTGAATCGCCAGTTTTGGGTGACAAAGGCGCAGGTGAAGGCGAATAAGTACGATTTGTCAGCGAGTCGTTACCGTCAGATTGAGCAGGATGAGCCTTATTATGAGTCGCCACAGGTAACTATGGAGCGATTGCTGAAATTGGAGTATGTCATGGCGACGGAAGTCAGAGAGTTAGAAAGGTTACTTGATTAACAATATGGGGATTCAGGGCATTCAAGAGAAGCTACCAGAGGGATGGCATTGGGTGCGCTGTCAGGATGTTATTGATGTGAGAGATGGAACTCACGATACCCCTAAATACGTTACGCAGGGTATTCCATTAATCACATCCAAAAACCTGACTAGAGGTTTTCTTGATTTTAGTGATATATTTTTCATCTCAGAGGCAGACCATGAGCATATTAAAAAGCGGTCGAAAGTAGATAAAGGTGACATCATAATGCCGATGATTGGAACAATCGGCAATCCAGTACTTGTCGATACAGCTAAGGAATTTTCAATTAAAAATGTAGCTCTTTTTAAATTTCAAAATAGTTCTGTTTTCTCTCCATTTTTCTATTACCTCCTTCAGTCCCCTCTAATTGTTAATAAACTGGCTGCTGATGCACAAGGAGGAACACAGCAATTTGTATCTCTAGGAAATCTTCGTGATTTACAAATTCCTCTGCCACCGTTAGCGGAACAAAAGCGGATTGCTGCGATCGCACAAAAAGCCGACCGACTCCGACGCACCCGACGCTACGCCCTACAACTCAGCGACACCTACCTGCAATCCGTCTTTTTAGAGATGTTCGGCGACTACTTGACACAAGAGTATCCGAACACACCATTAAGCGAATTAGTAACAATTTCAGGCGGTGGAACTCCTTCTCGTGAAGTTGCTGCTTACTACGAAGGTGATATTCCTTGGATTACTGCCAAGGATATGCAGTGGGATTACATCATTGATGCCCAAGAGCATATTACTGAAGAAGCTATTAAAAAAAGCGCTACAAAACTTATTCCTAAGGGTTCTATATTAATGGTTGTTAAAAGTAAAGTGCTTATGCATCGTTTACCTTTAGCAATTGCTAAAAGGGAACTCTGTCATAATCAAGATATAAAATCAGTGCAATGTTCAAATAAGGTTCATCCATATTTTATTTTATATATACTCAAGTACAATGAACCCCAGCTTTTACGTCAGGCTCGTGGTGCGAATACGGAAGGGTTGACGCTTCCAATGCTTGAGGCGGTTCCTGTTCCTGATGTTGCTCTGCCTCTCCAAGAAAAATTTGCCCAAATCGTCCAGAAATTTGAACGCCTCCGCACGCAACAACGGGAAGGCGATCGCCAAGCAGAGCATTTATTTCAAACCCTGCTGCATCGTGCCTTTCGTGGTGAACTGACTTCTCAAGACACCAATGATGAGCCTGCATCCGTCTTATTAGAACAGATTGGCGCAGAACAGGCACAAGCCGAAGCGGAAGCCAAAGCCGCTACTCAGGCGGTGGGTGATGCGGCTGAGTATCTTGGCACGAAAGCAAAACAGCAAGACACAGAACCCATCCAGCTAACGCTACCAGGGTTGGAGTAGTTCCAACTACTCAGGAGGAGGCTTCAAAACGACCCATTCAGCCGACTGTGCCATCTTACGAGCATCAGACTTCCTTGGTTTCCCTGTCCTTCCTGGTGGGGGGCAAATTAAAGCATGAGATGGGTCTTTTTCTGTAGGGTCGCGGACTATTGCATGACCCAAAGAACGAGGTAAACCCGCTTTAATTTCTACGAGACTATCATTAGGACGGTCTTCAAGTGCCTTATCTGGGTCGGTCAAAACAGCAATATGCACTGATACTTCACCAGTGTAGTTGTCTAAGAATGCAGCTGAGGAAGGACGAAGCTTTCCATCTTCCGCCTGAACAATCCATTGAGGAATAATACGTCGCCATAGTCGCTCTTCATCACCAATTGATGAGTCATCAATACGTGGCTGCATAGGTTTCGTTCTAGAAGCAACCCTGGCTAATTATTTGTCCATCAGCCAGTAAATCAATCTCTGTGCCTCACCAACTCGGTCAAGCGGTAGACAATCTTCTTCTATATCATTCCCTTCTAGCACAGTTAGAAATTCAATGGAGCCATCAGGAAGTATTTCTAATTCAAGTTCACGAGTCGAAGTTTGCCACTCAAGCTGTATTCCACCACCAGGTACAGGTGAAATATGAGGAGTAGGCGGCTCTTCCAATTGAATTGCTAGAACTAAATGAAAAGCTGTTTCCAGTGCCTTTTGTTGTATTTTTGAGCTTCCATAACCGTCCCAGTTATCTGGCAAGTTCGCTAACTTAGCAATACCTCTTATAGTGTTCAACTGCCAAGGGCTAAGCTTCGACAAGGGTATAACCCTGGTCGATTCTAGAAGGTCTATGCCTCTTGACTCTGCTTTTAAGGCAGAATTTATTGCTACAGGAGAGGGGAAAAAATATCCAGACAAGCTTCTGGATACAACCCCTAATTTACGCAATTTAGTAGATGAAAAGCTAGCATCATTGAACTGCATCTTGGAGGGTAATTCTTGAAGGCGGTTCTCTGTTTCTGCAAACGGGAAAGTAGCAGTCATCTCTTTTCCCTCATCTTCCAAATACCATGCATTTTAGGCGAAGTGAAGTCAACAAAGCTGTGATTTATATACTCCCTTGCTAGGTCAAACCACTCAATCATGCCATCGATATCAGATGAAGTTGGTAGACCAATTGCTGAAAGCTGCAACTGAATAATTTCCTTGCCATCATCTTGTCGGATTGCAGGCTGTACCTGAATATTTATCCGTCCTCCGATATCTGGTATTGAATAGAATACATTGAGAGCAATTACATCAGGAACAGGTAAGAAATTCTTGGAAAAACCACCTGAAAAGTATGGAATAACATCAGGCAAGTCAGCTAAAGATTCCCAGCCCTTACCCTTCTCTATATGGTTAACATAAGATAATTCACAGTGTTGAATTTGAGGCGATTCAAACTGATTAGCTATTAGAAAGTTGTAAAATCTTAACCATTCAGTTTTAAATACAGCTTTATTGTTTTCGTATCGTGGATATTGAGTTTTATTAAAATAATTCCTCCAATTGTAAAAGAAGCGATTGTTTTGAACCTGAATTAGTTTTGTTTGAGGTTCATCGTAAAACCAGCAGCGAACTGGTATTTCCAGCACACCTATGCTAATAACATTCAGATTACCGACTGGCGGCTGTACCTCAAATCGAGGATACTCCGCTTTGATTTCATGCCAAAACAGTCCAAAATGTGGTGTTTGCCACTGTTGAAGTGGTGAAAACTCAACACCTAGCACGGTTTCTACAAGTGGGGAGTCATCGAAGTCAGAAAGAACCCGATGTATGCTGCTGGTCATCTTTGCTTTCTCAGGATGTAATTGCAAGTCAGTACCCTAATACCACCTTACTGCCAATGCTTACTCAACATCCAGACCTCTGAAACGGAAACCCGGAATAGTGCCATCAAGAACGATGCTTAGCGGCAAGCTGTTACCCTACAAAATGGCTTCGCCGAACATGTCCACGCACAAGTTAGTCACCGCGATCGCTTCTGCTGCCGTCTCCGCTTCAAATCCTCTGCCAGTCGAATATCTACCAATTCTTCCTCCTCCCACGCTTCGCCGTTCGGTTTAACCAGCCGTTGCGCGAGTTGTTGGAGTTCTGAATCTGAAGGGCGATCGCCTTCCAGTAACTCCTTAACCCGTTCCACAGGCATTTCAGCATCAGCCGCAAGTTTCCCAAGCGCCCAGTCACGGTTACTCAGCGTTTCTTCAATCAAAGATGCGATCGTTGGTACGGCTGGCGGCGTAGTCGTTGAAGCCTCTGCTACTGATGACTCAGATGATGCTGAGTCTTCCTCTTTGTGCTGCTTTTCGATCCAGTCTTGTATCGCTTCCTCTAAGCCTAGATTGATATCCCGACCCAAGCCCTTACAAATTCCCTTGAATTTTAAAGAAAGCGCCTTGGGGACAAAACCGCGCAACTCCTGGTAATTCGGAGATTTCCTCTTATCGACCACAAATAAGCTAAACAAGGGAGTTTCAGGCTTCATTCTCGCACAAACTCGTAAGAACTCTGATTTTAGCGATATTGCTATTATTGCTAATCTCGCGTATATCGCGTATTTTTGACCATATTCATTCAACCCCAACTAATCGTGATTCCCGACTTGTTCTTCATCAGTCTGGATGCACCGCCTTTATCAGTCCACCTGCCTCCCAACTTCCCAGACGGCGCAGAAACACCGCGCTTTCTGTATGGCGACCATCTCAAGTGGAAACCGCTATCTGACACAGACAACACCGATACAGGCATAGTCATTGGGCGCGTTTATCTGTTTGCCCACCATCGCAACCAGTGGACATGGAAATACTTGATTTTCCTCGACCCCGATTCCTACAGCCGCCGTTTCTGTACTGCTGACACAGCCTGGGAACAAGACCTCGAACCGCTAGATTGAGAAGACTTCCTATGAGTAATCCCCAACCACTCGGACAAAGCGAACTAGAGTTGATTGAACGCCTTTCTCAATCTCAACTCGGAATCTCACCTCGAACCTTCCTAACCAAATGGGACGTGACTTATGACCAAGTTGCTGCCATCTGCCACTGCACCATCGGCACCGTAACTCGTTGGTTTGCCAGAGGAGAAAACTATCGGCGTCCGGGTACTTATCCTTGCCTCAAACTCAAACTGGCAGATTTGCTCTTAGAAAATTATCAAGACATTCCAGAAGAATGGTTTCAATTCATTTTTCCTCCTGAAAGTCAATAGAAAATTAACGAACATTCATAAAAACCTAGCCCCAGGATAGGTTTTGCAGTTACAGCTAATCCGCTGGAAATGAAGCGTTTTATGGTTGGTAAAGACTGCAACCACTTCTGAGCTAGACGATGAACTCGATTAGCACCTTTGACATCACCAAATACCCCCTACTTGATATCCTCAAAGACATCAAAACAGGCAGAATTCAACTCCCCGATTTCCAGCGAGATTGGGTTTGGGATGACTTAAGCGTGCGTCGGCTCTTATCCAGCATTTCTCTGGCTTACCCCGTTGGTGCAGTTATGCTACTTCAGCAAGAAAACTCCCATGTCCGCTTCAAACCCCGCCCAGTCGATGGCACTGTTCTACAGCAACCACCTACCCCCAACTTATTAATCCTCGACGGGCAACAGCGTTTAACCACCCTGTTCCTGGTGCTGCTATCTGAACAACCCGTCCTCGTTAAAACCTCAAACAGCAATAAAATCAGCCGTCACTGGTACTACCTGGATATTGAAAAAGCCCTCGACTCTGACACTGAGCGACTAGAAGCCATCGTTACCTTACCTGAATCGAGAAAGTTGCGAACGTTTAGCGGTGAACTCATTGATGCTTCTACCCCACAACAAGAATTTTTCGCCGGACTGTTCCCCTTGTCAAAAGTATTCTCCTTCTCGCAATGGAGAAGCGAGTATTCTCAGTTCTGGCACTACGACAGCAAAAAACTCAAACTCATCGATACGTTTGAGCTGGAAGTCCTGAAAAAGTTTGAACATTATCAAATGCCCGTCATCCAGCTCAGGGACTCTCTACCCAAAGCCGCCGTTTGCCAGGTATTTGAGGACACCAACACCTGTGGGTGTGACCTCAATTACTTCGACCTGATGAGTGCGAGCTACTGTACGGATAACTTTAGTTTGAGAGATGACTGGAAACACAGACAGGCTCATCTCAAGTCCTTCAAAGTACTAGGCAATTTGAGAAACACGGATTTTCTGCAAGCCGTTACCTTAGTTGCCAGTTACACCCGTCGTACATCAGCCATCCGTGCGGGTGTGAATATCGAGAGAATACCTGCCATTAGTTGTCGGCGAACAGATATCCTGAAGCTGTCAACCGAGGAATATACGACTTGGGCAGACTCTGTTACTAGAGGGTTTGAGGACGCCGCTCGCTTCTTGTACAGCCAGAAAATCTTTGACGCCAATCACCTAGCTTACCCAATCCAATTAGTAGCTTTAGCCGCCATTTTGACCGTAGTGGGAGAACAAGCAGAAAGCGAACAGGTTCGTTCCAAATTAGGACATTGGCTGTGGGCCGGAATGCTGGGAGAAATGTATACCCGTGGGTCTGAGACACGAGTCACCCATGATTTACTGGAAGTGCCAAGGTTTTTATCCGGCAGTTTAGTACCCACGACCATTAGTTTTGCTCATTTCTCGATACAACGACTACTCAGTGTCAGGAAACGTTACGGTGCCCTGTACCAAGGTTTATCAGCTTTGTTGCGAAAAGAAGGGGCAATTGATTGGAGTACGGGGGAAGAAATTAATGACGTGCTTTATTTTGAACAACGGGTTGAGTCTCACCACATTTTTCCAGTATCTTGGTGTCAAAAGCAAGGCATTAGGTCGCAAAAATACAACAGTTTGGTCAACCGTACACCTCTAGCGGCAAAAACGAACAAAAAAATCGGTGCCAAACCCCCTTCGGTTTACCTCAAACAGTTTGAGATGTCTGGGACATCACCCACTCGACTTGATGAGATGTTACGCTCTCATGCCATTGACCCAATGATGCTGCGCTCTGACGATTTTGATGGATTTTACATGGCACGAATTGAAGCGTTAATGGAGCTAGTTGCCAAGGCAATGGGTAAGCATTTCCCTGTTAGACCCTTTGAGGGGAATTGTTGGAAGTACGAAAACGGCAACCTCCATATACAGGAACAAATCACACGACTGAATTATTAAGCCTTGCCAATTTCTGAGATGAGTGACTGTGGTGCCATTAAAAAACTAAATCCTGACGACTGGGAGTGTCTATCTGATGAATATGTCAATGTATACGATTCAATGCCGTCTTTCTGCCAGTGAACAGACACGTCGAGACTTTTGGGGATGGATGGAGAAATACACCCTTCTCGTCAATGAACTGCTAGAAAAAATTGCTCAACATCCCCAGTTTCAGGAATGGCAGAAAAAGGGCGATAT
>DATNQL010000758.1:0-8780 GCA_036704025.1 Stenomitos sp. | reverse complement strand
TTATTTAATGAAATGTGCCGTGATCGGTACGCCCTATACGGTTTATGGTTATCGAGGTAAACAAGTCCGCGATAATATTCATAGCGCTGACCTCATTCAAGCCTTCTATGAATTTTTTCAAGCCCCTCGCATGGCAGAGGTGTATAACACGGGTGGTGGTCGCTACAGCAACTGCTCGATGCTAGAAGCGATTGAAATCTGTCAAACGATAGTGGGACAAGAGATGAAGTGGACTTACTCGGAGCAAAACCGCATTGGCGACCATATCTGGTGGATTAGCAGTAATCACAAATTTTCTCAACATTATCCCAACTGGAAGTTAAAGTATGATGTCCCGCAGATCTTGCAGGAAATCTATGAATGTAACTACGACCGATGGAAGAAAGGGGCACTATGATGACCAATGCAGGTAATCCGAACATTCTGGTGAATGAACAGCAATCTACTCCGTTAGATGCCAAAAATATTGCAGGGCTGGATGAAGGCAAACGCAACGTCCTTGGGGTTCGGGTCGATGCGGTGAATTACGAGGCGGCTGTCCATAAAATCATTGCAGCAGCCCGTCAGGGGAAAAAGCTATCGGTTTCAGCCCTAGCGGTTCATGGCGTGATGACGGGAGTTCTCGATCAAACCCATCGCTATCGCCTCAATCGATTGGATCTCGTCTGTCCGGATGGGCAACCGGTGCGTTGGGCGATCAATTTCTTATATAAACTGAAACTACCCGATCGCGTTTGTGGCCCTGTGTTAATGCTACAAATTTGTGAACGTGCCGCTCAAGAAGGATTGCCGATTTATCTCTATGGTAGTCGTCCTGAAATATTGGAGGCTCTCACCCAAAATCTTTGCCGTCGCTTTCCCCAATTAATCATCGCGGGTTCTCAACCCTCTCGCTTCCGCCAAGTCTCGGCTCAAGAAAAACAGCAAATCGTGGAACAGATTTGTCAAAGTGGTGCCGCCATGGTATTTGCGGGTTTGGGCTGCCCCAGGCAGGAAGTATGGGTTTACGAATATAGCCAAGATTTAGACATGCCTGTGATGGCCGTGGGGGCGGCTTTTGATTTCCACGCGGGGCGGATCTCCCAGGCACCAGCCTTGATGCAGCGCTGGGGATTGGAATGGTTTTATCGGCTGATGCAAGAACCTACTCGTTTATGGCGGCGGTATGTTTTCTTAAATCCTCTCTATATCTCGTTATTTATTTTGCAGTTTTTTAAAGTCGTGTATTTCAATCCGGCTAACGCTAAGCCTCCGAGAGAAGACATGCGATATGGGTAGGTTGGGAAAATCTTAGTTTCTGCCTCTCTCTATCAAAATTGCCAACAAAATTAGTGACCTGTGATGTGAACCACCACTTCGCGGTTATGGTTGTGTCGCCGATGTTCCCAAAGATAAATTCCCTGCCAGGTTCCTAAGAGCAATCTGCCACGAGCAATGGGAATTTGTTCTGATGTTTTGGTGAGAACTGTGCGGATGTGAGCCGGCATATCATCAGGCCCTTCGGCATCATGGATATAGCTTTTACCATCCTCTGGCACTAATTTGGCAAAAAAATTTGATAAATCTTTAAGTACATCGGGGTCTGCATTTTCTTGAATCACCAAGCTCGCAGAGGTATGGCGTAAGAAAATGGTACATAGCCCCGTATCGATCCCTGACTCGGCCACAACGGATTGCACTTTCGAGGTAATTGGGGAGAACGATTTGCCAGTCGTTTGAATTCTTAGCAGTTGTTGGTATTGAGTCATAAGCCAATAAAGATGGGGGCAGATCAATCATGACGCGATGGGATGCAAAGACTCCTAGCCAGTGAGTTCATCGGTTGGGGTTTCCTCGGGTAGATCGAGCAAAGCGATTAATCGCTGAGCATTAAACTCACCCTCAGCCGTCACCTCTGGGGTAATGTTCTGTGCTATCTCTGGCTCACCCTCAGCCGTCACCTCGCTGATTATCTGTGCTGTATCTAGCCCACCATCGAGTTCAACCCCCTCTGAGACACTTGCCTGTGCACTCTCCAATTCCTCCAGATTCTCAGCTTGAACGAGATTTTCTGTGTCTGGTTCAGAGTGATCCGCTTCTGACTCTGTTGTCTCAGCTTCTGGATCACTCCAAGGGGAATCGTAATGATTCCAAGGAAGAATCGGCGTATTAGGCAGGTTGCGCGTTAAAACCGTTATATTGTCTGGATCAGGTTCCGGTAGCGTTAAATGTTCTCCGGAGCCAATCGTATCAACAGGTTTGGAATTCATAAATTTGAGTTTAGCCAACTCTACTCAGCTCAATTGCACAAAATATGATGCTACTACATGCATTAACAGAATGATTGCAATCCCCCAAGTAACAAAGGCCGAATATTTCAATGATAAAGAAACGTCCTCCAAGCGTTGCCTGTTTGCATTATAGGTCTCGGCTAGATTAACCAGCATTTGCAATTGATACTCTTCAGGCGACAAAACTAAATAGCGTTCTAAGAATTTTTTATCTTCTAAGTTCGGGCTGACAGCCACCTGCCTGGGCAGAAAAGCGCTAATCAGTAAAGTGAAATTTAGCAGAAATCCTAAAATTTCTGCAATGCTGAAGGGACTGGGAAAAAACAATAGCCGAGAAATAATTAGACTCGTCAAAAGAGCGCCATTGGTGACAAACAAGATATTGAGCTTTGTGGTTAGGGTTTGACTCCGTTCCCTTTGTTGATCGATCACCATACGCACATCCTTGGCGGCTAGTTCTAGGGTGGAAATAGAGCAATTTTCTCGTATTTCCTGGGTTTTGTGATCTGATGTTTCTGGTGCCTTGCTTTCTCTTACTTCTCCTGCTGTTTCTACGGCTGGGTTCTCTTTGGTTTCTGTGGTCTTGGGTGTATCTTGGAGCTTGTGCGGCGTTTCGGGAAGGAAATTGACGGCGGCTGTCATTGCAGGGAGATGTATCCGTGAGTCTGGTAATAATGAATGACGGATTGGGCGATCGCTTCTGTTCCATCTTTTGCCACCGGTTCAGATTGTTTGGGTGGCAGGGGCGAATCGGCTAAAAAGCCCCATTTGCCTTGGAAAAAGTCTTCAGGCGCTATAACTTGATGATAAGCATAATTTTGGATACCTTCCAGCAGCAAGGGAGCTTCCGCAAAACCCTCGCGGATGAGAGACGCGATTGGTATTCCCTCGCGTACAGCTTCGGCAAAGGTACTATACCCCGGTTTAGAAACGACTCGCCCACATAAGGGCATAAATTCAACTGGGCGATAGTCTTTCCCGGAAACCTTTAATAAATTAGGTAAGTCAGGGGCTTGCTGATCGAAGGTAATAAACTGCCAGTCGGGAAACTGACTGAGAGTCTGGTAAGGAATTTCCTGGAGATTGAGTCCACCGAAGGTGAGTAAAATGGTTTTTTCTGAGGGCACCGTCAGGTTAAATTTGTCTCGTAACTCGTCTGCCGTGTAGCGTGGGGTTCCACCGGTTAATCCGACATCCGTAATATTGGGAAAGGCACTCATGGGTTCATGGAAGGGCAGGCGAAATAAGCGATCGCACATTCCATAACACTCCCCAATCCAATCCGCCATCTCCACGAATTCTCCTCCCCAAGCACGGTAGATAAAGTCCCAGCCAAAATTACTCAGCATCCAGCAAGGAATCCCCGCCGCCTGGGCAATCTTGGCGGCTAAAGGGGGAATATCCGCTAAAATCAGCCCTACCCGATTAGTTCGGATAAAATTCACCTCACCTGCAACCATGGAATTAGCCGACTGGCGAATCTGGCGTAATCTGCCCAACGTGGCTTCTTGATCCATATTTAAGCTGTCCGACTGAATCACACCCACATCCAAAGCCCGTGGACGCTGGATAAAATCACCTGGAATATACGTTTCTAACAACCAACGGGGTGCAGTTGTGACGAGAACCAGTAAGATTTCTGGACAGAGTTGTTGAATGGCCGCCGCTACACAGGAGGCACGTACAGCATGACCAAAGCCGTGGTTGGTAATGGCAATGTAGAGAACAGGGCGAGACATGTTAGGCCGTCGGTAAGGGTTAAAGTTAAGACTTGTAACGCGTCAATAATAAGCTGTTATATCATGTCCGCTTAAACAGTCATCATTTCCTTCTAACTTGCAGCCTTGCTCCTTTCCATCTGCCTTCTGCCTTTTTCCTACCAAAGTGTAAGTATTCAACCGGACATGATATTACACCCTTGGGACTTGTGTCGAGAGCGTCGCCACGTCTTCGCATCTTCTTCGATCCAATAAATATCTAAAAGTCGGGCGGATAACCGTAGTATACTAAAACACTAGGTTGGTTTTGCTAAAACGAGCCAGCCATCATCAACAGGAAAACTACTTGTAAATCGACCCATTACTGTGGGTGATCAAATCCCAGACCGCTTGTGGCACAACTGTTGATAGTGCTACGGTGCAATGATATAGTCCACAGTCAACGGTCGAATCCCATGTACTACATTTAGACTTGCAAAAGTGGGTAAAAGTAATGAAAATTGCTCATGATGTCACAGAATTAGTTGGGCATACGCCTCTGGTTCAACTCAATTCCATTCCCCAGTCAGAAGGATGTGTTGCTCGAATTGTCGTGAAGTTAGAGGGGATGAATCCAGCCGCTTCTGTCAAAGACCGGATCGGCGTTAGTATGATTCAGGCAGCGGAGGAAGCCGGTCGGATTGTGCCGGGACAAACCGTGATTGTCGAACCGACTTCAGGGAATACAGGCATTGCTCTGGCGATGGTGGCTGCGGCGAAAGGTTATCGGGTAATTTTGACCATGCCCGATACCATGAGTCATGAACGGCAAGCGATGCTCAAAGCGTATGGTGCCGAACTAGAACTGACACCAGGATACCGGGGTATGAAGGGGGCGATCGAGCGGGCGCAAGAAATCGTTGCCACGACTCCCAATGCCTTTATGCCACAGCAGTTTCGTAATCCCGCCAATCCAAAAATTCATCGGGAAACCACAGCCGAGGAAATTTGGGCAGATACGGATGGAGAGGTAGATTTTCTGATTGCGGGTGTGGGTACGGGTGGCACCCTGACGGGTGTAGCAGAGGTGCTCAAAAAGCGCAAACCCAGCTTTAAAGCGATCGCGGTAGAACCGACGAATAGTCCAGTACTTTCGGGTGGTGAGCCAAAACCCCATAAGCTGCAAGGGATTGGTGCGGGTTTTATCCCCGAGGTTCTGAACAGAGATTTAATTGACGAAGTTATTACCGTCACTGATGAGGAAGCGATTAACTATGGTCGTCGTCTAGCACGAGAAGAAGGTCTTTTATCCGGTATTTCTTCCGGTGCGGCTTTAGCGGCGGCGATTACACTGGCAAAACGTCCAGAAAATGAAGGGCGTTTAATTGTCATGGTACAACCGAGCTATGGTGAGCGCTACCTGAGTACGCCGATGTTCCAAGAACTGGAACCAGAAGAACTCCCACTCCTGTTTAATTGAGCCGATTATAGCCCTTCTTGATGGGATGCGATACATTCGTAGGGACGCACGGTCGTGCGCCCCTACAATCTGGGTGTCTCACAGTAGCAAAACAGGTCAATGAGGGCTGATATCATGTCCGTCTAATTACCCATAATAAAAACTCTCCGCGTCCCCGTGTCCCCGTGTCCCCGCGTCAATCCTAACGATGGGTGTTTAACCGGACATGATACGACTCATCCCCTAATATTTTTTATCTGTATCTTTGACTAGTATTCGCTATTCTTCTAATTTTCCATCCAAATGGGGTTGACGCTAGGCTGTTGTCAAGTTAGCCTAGCGGTCGCTACTGAGCCTTAATTCAGTGCCAGACGTTACTTCTACGGATAATTCATGAGTTCATTATCAAAAACTTAGAAACTTGTCGAGTTTTGTCGAGATTTAATGAAGTCATAGAAATATTGAAGTCATCTAAATAGAAATAGATAATCATAAAGATCAGTTAGATTTAGGAGAATCTGGAGCAAAATCTCCTGTTAGTTTAGCTCTTGTAAAAAATTATTCGTATGTCTCTATCTCCCTCAAAAGCCACTATGCCAAAAGCCCCAAAAATCCTGGGACTGCTTGCTTTTTTGAGCCTCTTACCTATTCCCGCGCAAGCTCAATCCATCACAGCAGCACCAGATGGCACAGGTACAACTGTGACTTCCAATGGGAATCAAATCAATATTACAGATGGCACCCAATCCGGCAGTAATTTATTTCATAGCTTTAGTCAGTTTGGGCTGAGTGCCGAACAAACGGCCAACTTTGTCTCCAATCCGAATATCCACAACATCTTGGGGCGGGTGACTGGAGGCAATGCCTCCTTGATTAATGGACTCATTCAAGTTACCGGCGGCAATTCTAACCTTTATTTAGTCAATCCTGCCGGTATTATTTTTGGCGCGAACGCTCAGTTAAACGTTCCCGCTTCGTTCACCGCGACGACGGCGACAGGGATTGGTTTTGGCTCTAATCGTTGGTTCAATGCCACTGGCTCTAATAATTATGCGGAATTGGTAGGAGAACCTAACCAATTAGCTTTTAATGTGAGTCAGCCCGGAAGTCTGATTAATGCGGGAAATCTGGCGGTAAATGAAGGACAAAATCTCACGTTGGTGGGTGGCAATGTTATTAACACAGGGACGCTAACGGCATCGGGAGGAACACTTACCCTCGCATCGGTACCTGGATCGAGTTTAGTCAAGATTTCGCAACCGGGGCATTTATTGAGTTTGGAGATTGACCCCAGCGAAACTTCTAGCACCACAAGCGTGACTCCTGCAAATTTGCCACAACTCCTGACAGGTAATGGTGTAGGTGAACAAACAGGTGTAACAGTAAACAATCAGGGACAAGTTGTCCTCACGGCTTCGGCGACAGTTGTTCCGGTTGATGGAGGAACCGCAATCGCCTCCGGTACTTTGAACACCTCTGGACAGACGGGTGGTCAAATCAATATTCTCGGTAACCAAGTTAGGTTGATTGAGGCCAACATTAACGCCTCTGGCATCAATGGCGGCGGCACGGTGTTGATTGGCGGGGATTACAAAGGTCAAGGTACGGTACCGAATGCCCAGTATACCTCTGTAGATAGCAAGACCACAATTAATGCCGATGCCACAAGTAATGGCGATGGGGGTAAGGTCATTGCCTGGGCAGATAATACCACTAACTTCCACGGCAAGATTAGCGCACGGGGCGGTGTTCAAGGTGGTAATGGTGGCTTTGTAGAAACCTCTGGCAAGATAGGATTAAATACTGCTGGCGCTGTTGTTGATGCGGGGGCTATTAATGGCTTAGTTGGGAATTGGTTGCTTGATCCGCTCAACATTATTGTGCAGACAGGTGGTACGGCAACCCTCGCGGATGTTGCTAACGCCGCAGATACCACCAGCACTGCAATTATTGATCCATCCCTAATCAATAGTGCTAATGCCAACGTAATCCTGGCAGCATCGAACAATATTACCTTTTCTAGCCCCATCTCCATGACGAATGCAGGTGTTGGCCTAACCGCTAATGCTGGAAATGCAATTACACTCAACTCAAGCATTACAACCAATAATGGAAACGTTGCCTTTAACGCACCAACTGCCAGCCTCAATGGCATTGTCACAACGGGAACCGGCACTCTAACAGGGACTGCCACTACCGTTAATGTAGCGACGACTGGCAGAATTCAGAATGCGGTTGATGTAGCGGCGGCAGGCGGGAATGTTAATTTAGCCGCCGGAACTTTCACAGACCCGGCTACGATTGTCATTAACAAAGCTCTGACCGTAACAGGTGCGGGTGCCGCAGCTACTACAGTCAGTGGTAGCAATGCTTTCCGTGTGTTCGATATCAGTGGTAGCGGTAATGTCACTCTTGATGGTTTGACCATTACGGGTGGAGCTGGTGAATATGGTGGCGGCATTCGTTACACAGGTACCGGAGCGCTGAACGTCAACAACAACATCATTACTGGTAACACGGCATACGCAGGAGGAGGTCTTTCCGTCTTTGGTGGCACGGGAACAGTAAATATCACCAACAGTACTATTACTGGAAATCAAGCCAGTGCTGGAGGGGGCGGCATCCATCGCAATGAAGGCAGCATGACCATCAGCAATTCCACGATTAGCAATAATACGGCTGGCTTTGTTGCAGGTGGTGGAATTTTGAGCGAGGGTGGGATAGGACTGACCGTCACCAATAGCACCATTAGTGGCAACAGTGCGACTGGTGATGCAGCCGCCGGATTCGGGGGTGGAGGTATCTTCTCCTATCAAACGAACTTGACACTCACTGGCAGCACAGTCAGTGGCAACTCCGTTGGCACATCGGGTGGAGGTGTCTACGTTTATGACGGTACAGCGAATATTTCTACTTCTAATATTACGGGTAACACGGCTGGTGTAAGTGGTGGCGGAATTTCTTCTGTTAATAATGGAGTGACTAATATTGGCACCAACAGTACGTATGTTGCGAATAATACCCCTTCCGATTTATTCACTAATACTGGCGGTGTGATCATCGGTACACCCAGCACAACGCCAATCCCAACATCAACGCCGACACCAACGCAAACACCAACGCCAATCCCGACGCCAACGCCGACGCCAACACCAATCCCGACACCAACACCAACGCCAATCCCGACACCAACACCAACGCCAATCCCGACGCCAACGCCAACACCGGAACCCACTCCGACGCCAACACCAATCCCAACACCAACGCCGGAACCCACTCCGACACCAACACCAGTACCCACCTCAACACCGACACCAACACCAACACCAATACCCACCTCAACACCGACACCAA
>DATNQL010000757.1:0-2537 GCA_036704025.1 Stenomitos sp. | reverse complement strand
GCAATTTTGCAAGAATCTCAGAAAAGTTTGGGCTTTTATCCTGATTAGGGCAACCTCACCCGGTATAAGGGAATGGTAGATGCACCCTGATTGAATCCCTGGCGAACACGCTGGGGGTTTTTTGTTTGTGGGTGATTAGGTCACAAGGAATTATTCGCCTCTTGTGCTACGGGAGCCTAAATTTTCAATTGAGACAAAACCTCTGGCTCAAATAATACAACTTTTTGATGTGTTGGGAACTCTCCCTGGCTAAGCCGGACAGCGACTTGACCAATCGTTTCACTAAATATAATCTGCTGGAATAAAAGATTATTGGTAAAAGACATGAGGTGAAAAGCCGTCGCACATTCTCCTTTCCAGCCAAAATCTACATTGAGTTTGATGTGATGCATTTCATGGATGCAGCGAAAAATGAGATTTATCTCTGGACCTAACAGGTCTGAATTGTTGAATAACCGAGTCACCAACATTTTTCCTTGGTGAACATCAGTATGAATATCTTCTAAGGATAGCTCTGGTCCTCTAAAGTAAGGTTCAAAATCAACATACTGAAAATCTATTCCTTGTAATTCTACTTGTGCTAAATCGATGATAAATTGACGAAAACTCTTGACTACAGAAGAAGACATATCATAACCCGGAGACGAAACATAATGACGAGCTATGTCTTCAATATTCATAAGGGCTATATCCATAGATGCTGATAGATGTTCCACTGACCCATTTGTTGTTCTTTTCAGGTATTGTCGAACAGAGCCATTTTTAACATCATTTAATTGTGGGGCTTGTGAGCAATAAAATCTTCGAGGTAATTACGGAAATTGAACCCTAAAAAGTTTTCTGTCTCGTTGAATTGACTAAGTAAAGCCGTAATTTTACGTAGGTAGTTGAATTTGGATATAGCTAATACCAAATCTGCATCTATCTGACATCTTGCACCTGGCGATTAGAAAGAAGCTGTTGGCAAATTCGAGAGGGGTAAAACCTCGCAGGCATAAGTTCTGTAGGGGCACTCCTTGTGGGTGCCCTGCTGGTGAGTGCCCTAGAGGTTAGGTAGGGCAGGCACAAGACCTGCCCCTACAGTCCCTCAATTTGTAGCGCTTAGGGTGTCAGGGGTCAAATTCCTCGTGAATTGACCAACAGCTTCTTTCTAATCGCAGCATAGCCGTTGAATCTATAGCCGCGTATCTAATATCTAACTATTAATGATGCTTACATAACCACTGGAGCATAAGCTGATTGACAGCCTCTGGTTTCTCATCGTGAGGACAGTGACCGGCGTTGGCAATGCCAACAAACTCAACATCCTTACCCGTCTCACTCTGCTGTAGGTAGATTGCCGCACCAGCAATCGGTGTCCAAGGGTCATCTTCTCCCCAAATGATGAGTAGGGGATGCTCTACTTTGGGTAACAGTTCTGTTGGAGAAGGGCCAGGAGGGGCAGTGAGAACGGAGGCAAATACCTGCTGAGCACCAGGGTCACATGAAGGTGTGTATATTAAGTCTACTAGTTCCTCGGTAATGGCTTCGCGATCGCGATACACCTGCATCAGGGTGCGACGAATGCGCGGTTTTTGGCGAATCAGATTAAACAAGATTGGTCCTGTCAGTTTAGAACTGACGAACTTGGTAAACATTCCCATGACTAAGCGTAAGGGAAAAGTTAGCTCATCCGGACGGTGATTGAGTCCACCAGCACAGTTAATTAAAACACCACCGGCAGAGATTCCTGGCTCATTCGTCACTACCATCAAGCTGAGCAAAGCACCGATAGAGTTACCGATGAATACAGTCGGTTCCTGGATATGGGCGTGCCAGAAATCTTTTAACTGTTGCTGCCACAAATCTAAGGTATAGTCCAATGCGGGTTTATCGGAACCGCCAAATCCCAGCAAGTCAATGGCAAATACCCGGTAGCCAGCTTCTGCGAGTACCGGAATATTTTTACGCCAATGACCAATCGATGCACCAAAACCATGAATCAGCACTAAGGGCTTACCAGTACCCATCAAGGTGTACTGGATTTGATGACCTTGCCATGTCCAAACGTGCTTTTCAATAGTATTGGTCGATATCAGGAGTGGAGTTGTCACAGAACTTCATGAAGCTTTTTTTAACTCTTTCTAGGATAACTAAGTTTTATGAAGATTTTAGGTGGAGATCGGATAGCGTAATTTCTCAACCTCTACTCTGAAGCAAGTGAGACTCAACATGATCTCAAGCACTGGATATAACCTTGTGGAATATCGGGTCATAGATTTAGCATAAATTTGCATCGGCTGCACTGGGGTAATCCCCCCATTTTGTATTACGACGTATAACAACAAGAGCCTCAATCTACTTCATTGAGGGAATCTCCTCTCCTTTTTGTATGACGTCTAGGGGAAGCAGAAGTCTGGCTCTAAGGGACTAGGGTAATCACCCCGCTTCCTGTATTACGCTTTGCCCGATAGAATGGATTTTAGCGGTAGCGGGAACGTGGAAAACTCTGAGCGCGAAAAAGAGGGAGTACTCGTTCGATTTCCTCTGGCTCACTA
>DATNQL010000756.1:0-8452 GCA_036704025.1 Stenomitos sp. | reverse complement strand
AGGAATTGCCAGTCAACCCGAAGCCTTGTTAGCTGAAATTTTGTACTGGACAGGGGGACAGCCGTTTTTAACACAAAAGTTGTGTCGGTTAGTGGTTGAGGCGGAGAAAGGGGGTGTCATTCCCAAGCCAAAATCCGATCCCCCCCTTAAAAAGCAGGGCATCCCAAATCGAAAATTCATTGAACAGTTGGTGCAAGAGCGCATTATCAACAACTGGGAAACGCAAGATGAGCCAGAGCATTTGAGGACAATACGCGATCGCATTTTGAGCAATTCTCAACGTGCGGCTCGATTACTCGGCATATATCAACAAATCTTACAACAAGGAGAAGTTATAACTGATAACTCGCCAGAGCAAATGGAGCTGTTGCTGTCTGGTTTAGTCGTCAAACAGCAGAGTTTTCTCAAGGTAAAAAACCCCATTTATCAAAATGTATTTAATTTGGAATGGGTAGAAGAAGAATTCACATCTCTGCGCCCCTATAATCAAGCCTTTGATGCTTGGATCGCGTCAAAACAACAAAATACTTCGCGTCTTTTGAGAGGGCAGGCATTAAAAGATGCTTTGTACTGGGCGCAACGAAAAAGTTTAAGCGATTTGGACTATCAATTTTTAGCCGCTTCTCAAGAATTAGACCGGTTAGAAGTGCAATTGACGTTGGAAGCAGAACGAGCTAAGGAAGTAGAAGCCCGACTGGCAGAAGAACACAAGCGGTTAGTTTTAGAGCGAAAAACAGCGAAGCGGCAGCGAAAGTTAATTGGCGCGTTGAGTGGGGTATTAATGGTTGCGATCGCATCCAGCATTCTCGCCCTCTGGCAATATCATCACGCCATTACAAGCGAACAGCAAGCCCGCATCAGCGAAATTCAAGCCCTCACCTCTTCATCCGCAGGGCAATTCGCCTCCCAACAAAAATTAGACGCTTTCGTAACGGCCATTAAAGCCAGACGCAGGCTCGACCGTCTGGCGAAATCCAGCCCCCAGTTGCCATCTCAAGTTCAACAGGTGCTACAACAATCCATCTATGGAACAGCAGAATTCAATCGCTTGTCAGGGCATTCTAGCCCAGTTCTAGCCGTGGATGCCAGCCCAGATGGGCAACTCATCGTCACCGGCAGTGGCGACCAAACCGCCAAGGTTTGGCAACGAGATGGCACCTTGTTGCATACTCTCCAGCACAAAGTCGGCAGCGTCTACACTATCAGTTTTACTCCCGACAGCCAGCGCCTAGTCACATCCACCGTGGACGGCAGCATTTATCTGTGGAGTCGGGAAGGCAAGCTGCTCAACACCTTTCAGGGACACAATGCTGCGATATGGGCGATGGCGATGAGTCCAGATGGTCAGCGCATCGCGTCCGCCAGTGAAGACAGCACGATTCGTCTATGGAGCATTGAGGGTAAACTGCTCAAAACCCTGACAGGGCATCAAGGTGGGGTTTGGGGTGTTGCCTTTAGTCCAGATGGGAACTTGCTCGCCTCTAGCAGCGCGGACGGTACAGTCAAGGTCTGGAATTTAGGTGGCGAACTGCTGAGAACCTTGGAAGGACACAAGGCTACAGTTTGGGATGTTGAATTCGTCTTACTTACCGACAAAAACGGCATAAAACGTCCCACCATTGTCTCTGCCAGCGCTGACAATACGGTCAAACTCTGGCAACCCGACGGAAAGCTGCTACGAACTCTTAGTGGTCACAGTTCGGAAGTGTTTGAGATTGCTGTCAGCACAGCAGGTGATGTGATTGCTTCCGCTAGCGCCGACCAAACTATCAACCTCTGGAAGCCGGATGGAACACTTTTGAAAACCCTCAAAGGGCATCAATCTGGAATTCGTGGCGTTACCTTTATTCCCAATAGTCAAATGGTTGTCTCCGTTAGCGATGACAATACCGCTCGACTGTGGAACCCAATCAGTCCTTTCTCGAAAGTCCTTTACGGACATGGTGGAACCATTTGGGATGTGGATTTCAGCCCCGACGGTAAGATGCTAGTTTCAGCGAGTTCCGATGGTAGCTTCAAAGTATGGGCGCGAGATGGCACGTTGTTGAAATCATTTGCTGGAAACCAGGCTACCGTTTACGCTGCTACTTTCCTCCAAGGGACGAGTGCTGCCAATTCTGCGCCCATCCTCGCTGCTGCTAGTGAAGATAAAACAATTAAATTCTGGCAGTTCGATGGGACACTGTTGAAAACCATAACAGGACATAGCGCAGGAGTTTGGGATATTTCCGCCAGTCCAGATGGTCGTTTACTCGCTTCTGCCAGCAATGATAAAACTGTGAAACTGTGGGACAAAAATGGCACGTTGTTGAAAACATTCCAAGGACATCAGGCTAGGGTTTACGATGTGGACTTTACCCCTGATGGACAAAGGCTAGTTTCAGGCAGTAGCGACGCCACTGCTCGGTTGTGGAGTCTTGATGGTCGATTTTCCAGGATTCTAAAAGGACATCGCAGCCCCATTTGGGAAGTTGCCATCAGTCCAGATGGTCGCACTATAGCAACGGCAAGTAGGGATGACACGATTAAACTTTGGACGAACGATGGCACGTTGCTTAAAACTCTAAAGGGAAACACTAGAGGCATGATGGCGGTTGATTTCAGTCCAGACGGTCAAATGCTGGTGACGGGAGGCTCAAATGGGGCCGTCAAACTCTGGAAAATTGACGGGACAGAAATCACGACGCTAATTGGACATGAGGGGAATGTTTGGGGGGTGGCGTTTAGTCCCGATGGTAAACAGATTGCCTCTGCTGGGGACGATCGCACAATTATTTTATGGGATGTGGAGCGCATTCTCAAATTAGATGAACTCGGTTATGCTTGCGATCGCGTGCGGGATTATCTGCAAACCAATGCCGAAGTGAAGACAGAGGATAGACATCTGTGCGATCGAGTTAAAACTCACAGCAATACACCATCCAAGACATGAATTTTAACAACAGCCAGACATGGAGTACATGTACAACCAACCTTTAACGGGTTAAGGCGAGACTTTTAGACTCATGTACGCGTGTGGGGTGCATAAACAGCAAATCTCATTCGTACAAGTTGGTAAGGAGTTGAACGGACAGAACCCAACTTCTTCGACACAACTCACACGCAGATGAGGCATAACGAACACGATGGCAATATACAACGGCACCAATGGGAATGATTCTCTCCTCGGCAGCTTTGGCGATGACCAACTGTATGGTGGAACTGGTGATGACACGCTGGATGGTAGCTGGGGCAAAGACACCCTTGATGGTGGGGACGGCATTGATACTGCCACCTACGCTTTTTATGATCGCGGCATCAACGTCGATTTAACAACCGGAGTGCTTGGTTTCCCAGATTATCCGGGCTACTTTGAAACGCTAACCAACATCGAAAATTTGATTGGTAGCCAGGGCAACGACACCCTCTTCGGCAACGCGGTCAACAATGTTCTTAGGGGTGGACAGGGCAATGATTTGATCGGTGGTGGCTTAGGTAACGATGAGCTTTATGGGGATGCAGGCAATGATAGCCTGTACGGCGGTGAAGGCAGTGACTTACTGAGAGGAGGGGATGGAGATGACCTTCTCTTTGGAGATGATATTCCCTTTGCTCAAAATCAGGGCAATGACACGATGTTCGGAGGCTCTGGCAATGACATCATGGTGGGGTGGGGTGGCAACGATGTGATGGAGGGGGACAACGGCGATGATTACCTCTACGGTATGAATGGCGATGATATCGTCTTGGGTGGCAATGGCAGGGATCTAGTGTCTGGTGGAGCCGGGAACGATCTATTGTTTGGCGGCAACAATGATGATATTCTCAACGGCTACGGCGGTTCTGTATGGGGCAGCTCTTCAGTCTTTGAAAACGACGTGCTAATCGCTGGCGGTGGAGCCGATACCTTTGTACTCGGCGAAGACACGGGAGCGGACATCATAGGGGTTGGACCGATCACACTCACTTACTATCTGGGAGACAGCTACGCTGTCATTGCAGATTTCAATGCCAGTGAGGGAGACAAGATTCAGCTTGCAGGCAGCATGGGTGACTATTCATTCAAATCTACTAATGTTCCAGGTGCCTCATTCCAAAATGTTGGCATCTTCAAGGACGATGACTTAATTGCGGCAGTTAACAACGTGACCACTCTTTCTGAGTCCAACTTTGTCTTTGTATAGCTTGCTTCCCCGTAAGGGTGCGTGTAGGGGTGTGGTCATTAGTGGTTGGTTGAGACTGACGCGGGGACACGGGGACGGGGAGACGGGGAGACGCGGTGATGCCAATTAAATGACGATTAGTTTACTACAGGTTAGGGGCACGACATTGCGTTCCCCTACAGGGTTGTTGTCTTCCATCCCAATGAGAACCGCTATAATTGAGCTGTTGTTTTAACCCTGTAAGCAGAATTATTCTAGTTTCTTTAGCCTTAACTAACGGTCACTGGTGCCGATTCCAAAGTTGCCACTAATTTAACGCCAAATTCCTCTTCAAAAACGCCTTTCTTGTAATTCAAACTCCAGAGTTCTAAAGTGCATTCATCCCCAAATTGAGCAGGAAATAAATGCAGATGAAGTTCTCTTTGGTGCGGACGATACTCACACTGTATTCGTGCGATCGCACCAATTTGTCGGCGGTCAAGCGCCACCGCCAAGCGTAAAAACGCACTGAGCTGACACACGAGTTGCCGATGCTTTTTACTGGGGAGATTACTAAAGCTTTCGTGCTTTTTCTTAGGGGTATTCCCACGGTGGTAGCGAGCTAGATTAGCAATGATTTCTATTTCCGCTTCCACAAAACCCAGGAGTTCGGCGTGACGAATTAGGTAATAAGAGTGCTTATGGTGAGCCGAATGATTTACATACAATCCACAGTTGTGCAAGATTGCCGCTGCCCAAAGCAGTTCCCGTTCTTCACAATCCCAGTTATGGAGATGTCCTTTGGTTTGATTAAACAAACTCAGAACCAAGTTGGCAACTCGCTGGCTATAGTCCGAATTCACCTGATATTTTTGAGCAATTTTCAGGACGCTGCGTTCGCGCACAGAACCTTGATACCGCAGTCGGTCTTCAATCAAGCCGTGGGTGAGCATCCAGTCAACGATCATCCCTTCTCGGAGTGCCCGTTCACCAATCATCAAGCACTCAACCCCCAGCATTGTCATCGCTTCCACTAAAATTATTGCCCCTGCAACAATAATTTCTGAGCGTCGATCAGACATCCCTGGTAAGGCAGCCCGTTCGGCACAACTCATTGATGCTAAGCGCTTGACCATGTCTTTGAGATCTTTGCGACTCATTTGGTAACCATTGAGGATAGTGGGTACCGTTCCTAGCTTTTCTCTCGCGTGCATGGTCGCTAGCGTCTCAATGGTGCCAGAGGTTCCCACGAAACGAAGCTCTTCGCCCGGTTGCCGGTGAGCCAGTAACTCTTCAACCGGTCGCTCTAACATCCCTCGAATATAAGCTTGCAAGTATTGAAACTCGCTGTGACTGATAGGGTCGGTGGTGATAAACTCAGCCGTGAGACGAACGGCTCCTATTTTCGTACTGCTCAGGTAACGCGGTTCATGACTATCCCCCAGAATCAATTCCGTAGAACCGCCACCAATGTCAATAATAATATGGGGCTGGTTGTTGAATTCCATCCCCGATAAAACACCCAAATAAATCCGTCGGGCTTCTTCTTGTCCTGAAATGAGGTTGACAAATAACCCTAATTCTGATTCAATCTGCTTCAAAAAGATTCGCCCGTTGGGTGCCTCACGCATAGCACTCGTGGCAACGGCAACAATTTGTTGGGCATTGCAGCTTTTTGCCAGTTCCTGGCAACGTTGCAAAGCCGCCAAAGATCGTCCCATGGCTCCCGGTGTCAACTCCCCTGTCTGGGGATGGCGATCGCCTAAGCGTACTGTCTCTTTCTCTCTGGCAATAATCGTAAATGACGGTAGCACTGGGTCAATCTGCACCACCACCATGTGAATGGAATTAGTCCCAATATCGATCGCGGCCAAAATGCAGTTTTGATCCAGATTAGGAGTGCAATCTGTGATAGAACTTTCTTTCGTTAAGGAATCAACCATGCCCTTGTATTCCAGCTAAAAACACCAGCCCAGACTCTAGGGATAACAATCCTGTTTAAAGGGAATAAAGTAAATAGGCACTATATCCTAGATAGAAATTCCCCAATCGGGAAGAATCAACCATCCTGAATTTGTTCCATGCTGACCCAACCCCAACAAAACCCCGTACCAAGCTGGCTAAGGATTATTCGACTCCTGCGATGGGATAAGCCAGCAGGACGCCTGATCTTGATGGTACCTGCACTGTGGGCAGTCTTTCTAGCGGCTAATGGAATACCCCCTATCCCCTTAGTCGGGGTAATTATCCTGGGAACCTTAGCCACCAGTGGTGCAGGTTGTGTGATTAATGATTTATGGGATAGAGATATCGACCCTCAAGTGGAACGCACACGCGATCGCCCCCTCGCCTCTCGCGCCCTCTCGATCCAAGTGGGTATCATTGTGACCTTAGTGGCAATGAGTTGTGCGGGTGTCCTCGCTCTTTATCTCAATTCTTATACCTTTTGGCTATGCGTTGCGGCTGTGCCCGTCATCATCTTTTACCCATCCGCCAAACGAGTATTTCCCATCCCCCAGTTAGTCCTTTCCATCGCTTGGGGCTTTGGCGTCCTGATCAGTTGGAGTGCCGTCACCGCGAATCTGCAACCCGCCACTTGGATACTGTGGGGGGCAACCGTGCTTTGGACGTTGGGCTTTGATACGGTTTATGCTATGTCCGATCGCGAAGATGACAAGCGGATTGGCATTAATTCTAGCGCTATATTTTTTGGCGATTATGCGGCGGAAGCGGTCGGTATTTTCTTCGTGGGTACGGCTGGTTTACTCGCTTGGTTAGGTGTGGTGATGCAGTTACACCCCGGTTTTTGGCTGGGATTGGGAATGGCGATCGCACTTTGGGCTTGGCAATATATCCGACTACGTCAACCCGACCTTCCCAGACCGGCTTATGCTGAAATTTTCCGGCAGAATGTTTGGATTGGTTTTATTATCCTCGCTGGGATGATTGCTGGTTCTATTTTTTAGTGGCTGTACGGTGCTTAATTGAACACAATCCGAGGGCGCACAGGAACTCTCCTAATATCGAATCTGTATTTCTATTAATCATGGAGGAAAGTTATGCCATTTCCAGATGGGAATAATACGTTTGGAGAAGCTGCTGATATCGGGTCGCTTCCCTCAAGCAGCATTCTATCGGCAGGGGGAGAAGTTGGTGGTGTTAGTATCGATCCGTTTACGGGAGTTACTGTAATAGACGAGTTTGATTATTACCGTTTTACCGTCAGCTCGTCAGCTACCATTACTATCAATCTGTCAAGTTCCGTTGGATATAGCCAAAATACCTCCTTAAAGATTTACAGTAGCAGCGACTTGTATTTTCCCATTGGTAGCTCCTACGATTCGCCATCGGGCGCAAGTGACACAGAAAGCATCGAGCTCACATTCACGCCTGGAACTTACTATGCAGAAGTGATTGGATACACGCCTGGGGATGTGACCAGTCCTATTGGCTATACCTTGAGTGTTCTTAGCCCTAGTACACCAACGCCAACGCCGACGCCAACGCCGACGCCAACACCAACACCTGTAAATTTAGAGTTGTTCGGTACGTCAGGCGACGATAGCTTAAATGGAGGAGCTGGTAACGATACGCTTTGGGGACGGGAAGGTAGTGATTCTCTAAGGGGGTTTACAGGAAACGACGTGCTTTACGGAGAGGCGGGTGCAGACATTCTTGAGGGGGGTGACGGTAATGACAAACTGTATGCTAGTTCCAATAACGCTTCCGGCTTTGACTGGGGCGGATTCGCAGACACATTACGAGGAGGAAGAGGTAACGATACCCTTGGGGGTGACTCTGGCAACGACGTTCTTGATGGTGGAGATGGTAACGATATCCTTGATGGGAACGACGGTGATGATCATCTCTCCGGTGGGTTAGGTGATGATCGATTGTGGGGTGACTTGGCAAATGATGTGATTAATGGCAACGAAGGTAACGATACTGTATTCGGAGGTTACGGTAACGACTCGATAGATGGTGGTTCTGGTAACGATAGGTTGTATGGTGAACAGATTGACGATACTGACCCTACTGTAGTTGCAACCAATGATACCCTACAAGGTGAGCAAGGTAATGATTATATAGATGGTCGAGCAGGAAATGATTCCTTGAGTGGAGGCTCAGAAAACGATACCTTGCTGGGAGGCGTTGGTAGTGACACCCTCAATGGCGGAACTGATAATGATTCCTTGGATGGCGGAGATGGCAATGATTTCTTGAGTGGAGGTACAGACAACGATACTTTGCTGGGCGGTTTGGGTAATGACTTTCTCAATGGCACAGGAGATGATGATTTTTTGGATGGCGGAGATGGCAATGATTCCTTA
>DATNQL010000755.1:0-6118 GCA_036704025.1 Stenomitos sp. | reverse complement strand
GCCCTCCATAAGCGCGCCACGGGGGGGAATAATGTCTTTGATGTCGGTGATACCACATCTTGGCAAGTTTACAAAGGGCTAGAGAGTGAGTCTCCCAATACTCAGGCTGCCGTTCAGGCCACTGCCGGTCAGGTGATGACTTATGACGGTCAAGTGATTCTGGCAGCCTTCCACGCGGCATCTGGGGGACATACAGAAAATGTGGAAGATATCTGGAAAAGCCCCTTCATTCCCTACCTCCGGGGTGTGGAAGATTATGACCAGGGCGCACCGGTTTATGAGTGGAAAAAAAGCTTTTCTCGCCGCGAACTCAGCGGCAAAATTTCCGGGGTGGGCAATGTCAAATCCATGACTCCAGAGCGCACGACGCCACAAGGACGCATTGTAACAATGATTGTCGAAGGTGATCGCGGCACGCGGCGTGTCAGTGGCACCGATTTACGCAGCGCCTTGGGCTTGAGAAGTACACTTTTTGTGGTTCATCAAGCGGGCGACGGGTTTGAAATTAGTGGTCGCGGTTATGGTCACGGATTGGGTATGAGTCAGTGGGGAGCACGCAATTTAGCCAATCAGGGCGTCAACTACCAGCAGATTTTGAGTCATTATTACCCCAACGCGATTCTTTCCCAACTTCAGTAGCATCATGATGCTAGTTGATGGGGACGCTTCGGTTGGCGATCGCTCAAACCGACCTGTAAATTCCTGATCACTGGGTGCAGGATGAGGGATATCCCTTAATCTCAGGAACCTGAATCTAAGCGTCGCTGCCATTCCGCATCGATTTTGTCTTTTTGTTCAAGCTGTTGCTCGAGCAAGTCTGTTTCGCTGGTGTAAACTAAGTCCTCCTGTTGAATCACATTTTGAGCGGCAAACTGCTGAGCATAACCGATTTTCTTCTGTAAAGTAGCATCGGCTTGACCGAGGATAACGGCTTGCTGCTGCCGTTTTTGATTGCGTGCTTCCACCTGGCTGTTTTTCCACTGAATCCAGAAATAACGAATTAGCGGAATGGTTAAAAAACCGATGCCATAACCGAGTAAGAGCCAGTAAATGGACTGGACGAAGGCAATCAATCCCCCAATTTGTGCCGCGATTTGACCATCTCTCAACAGAGAACCCAACATCAAGGCACCGACGACATTAATCCCACCTAGCCCAATCGCCAGCATATTTTGCCCACTACTGGCGCGACTAAAGCGCCACCGCTTCTCTTGAAGATAAGTGGGTACAGGCTGCGGTTGCCAGGATGAAGCGGTTGTCTGCAAATCGGGGAAGTGATAAACGATATCCCCATCGGGACTCACTTCAGGACGCCCATTGAATCGGGTTAGCACAGGTAGCATATAGTCTTCGGATTCGCGCTTGTACCCTTCGGGGAGATCGTCGAGATAGGGGGCGATCTGTTCAGCTGCGACAGCACCGCCAGAGTTGCGAATTACCGTACCTATTTCTTGCCAGCGGCGATCTTCTAAATCGGCATTGGGATTACCATCCCCAAATAAAAACGAGAAGATGGACTCCAGAAAACTCATCTCACTGTCTGGAGAGGAGCGAGAGGATTTTCGTGGCCGGCGATGGCGTCGGTCATAGGGATCATAACCTGGACTGAAGAACCACCACATATCCGACCACAGCCAGAAGTTAGGCATAAAGAAAATGCCACCGCCACTGGAAGGACGGCTATCGCCACCCCCTGAATCGTTATCGCTGTTACTAGAACTAATGGCGATCAGGATAACAGCGATCGCCACAAAAATCAGAACGATCGAAAGAATCAGGATCACCCCGAAGGAAATCCGAATCAGATAGAACAAAACTCGCCAAATTTTTTGCCACCATTCCTGTAATCGGACGCGCAAGAACTTGTTGCGGAGAATGGCACGAAAGTTTTTGGGAAATAGGTAGGCAATCTCTCCCGATTCGGCGACTTGTAAATGCCCACCCGCTTCTGATGCGAGAGCCAGTAATCCTTGCTCTGCCAGATTGATATTTAATCCTACCTGAGCAGCAACGTCCCCAACCGTAACGCGGTAGCCCATCTGCTCAACCGCCTTCATTATTCTGGGATCGCGAACCATGTTCTTCTATCACGAATGGCCTACTCTCTTTAGTATAGATTTTTGTTAATAAGGCGATAGGGCAGAGCCATGCCTCGATGGCAGGATTGAGGGGCGTCATGACTGACTCTGAAGGGTCTCAATTAACGGCGTTTACTGACCGGTGAGAAGCGCTGCACTGCTGTGATCAAGCTGTATCAGAATGAATATCCGCTGAGGCTATCGTTAGTTTTGACGTTGCCTCTTGGCTTAAATTTTTCCGGAACCCCATTCGCATTGTTGTATAAGAGTTAGTATTACAGTTAACCATTAGTATTCAAGTTAACAAAACTGCGCCTATCTCCATTTAATCCTTTTGGAAAATTATTTATTATTTGTTAAATGTTTCCTTAAAAACAACTGAAATCGTTAAAAATAGGCAACATTGAACGTTAATGATTCAGGTTTATTCTCTGTCTTTTGGCTGAGACTATTTTTTTGTAGCGGCTAGATGTGAGTTTCAGGAACTATATCCTAGGGGGGATACAACTCACAAAAGTGCAGAAAAAAGATTGAATGACCCTCTCCTGAATTTGTAAATTGCAGGTGCTTTAAATTCTACCGATTAGTCGTGAATCGCATTAAGAATCTTGGAATTGATAACATCAATTTCCCTCTCTGCTTGACCTGGGTGTATCTCGACCATTGGATAGAAGTACCGCAACTGAGAATCTCCCATCTATGCAAGCATCTCTTTCACTCAAAAGCACCACGTTAACCACCCTGTTGCTTACGGGATTTGTTGGCATCACACCCACGTTTGCTCAGCCCATTGTTTCTGATCAAACGACCGGAACGATTGTGACGCCCAACGGTAACCAACTTGATATTAGTGGTGGCACAGTTTCAGGTGATGGGGCGAACCTGTTCCACAGCTTTCAAAAATTGGGTCTCAATGTCGGCGAGACAGCCAATTTTATTTCTAATCCAACGATTCAGAACATTGTAGGGCGGGTTACGGGTGGAGATGTTTCGATTATTAATGGATTGATTCGAGTTACAGGTGGGAACTCCAATCTTTACCTGATGAATCCAGCCGGCCTGATTTTTGGTGCGGATGCCCGTCTGAATGTTCCCGCTTCCTTTACCGCCACTACAGCGACAGGGATTGGATTTAATAATAGTTGGTTTAATGCTGTAGGTAACAATAATTATCCGGCTTTAGTGGGTAGCCCCAGTACCTTTGCCTTTAACAACCCATCCCAACCAGGAGTGATTGTTAATGCGGGACAGTTAGCCGTTCCCAATGGTCAGAATCTGACCCTATTAGGTGGCACGGTGGTGAATACCGGGCAGTTGGAAGCACATCAGGGGACGATTACCATGGCGGCAGTACCGGGTCAAAAATTGGTACGCATTAGCCAACCGGGGAATCTCTTGAGTTTGGAGGTTGAACCAATTGAGGCGGGAACTCCAGTGGGAGGTTGGACGATTCCAGTCTTATCACTGCCAGAATTGCTCACGGGGGAGGGTGGCACTCAGGCGACGGGATTGGCAGTTAAGGCTAATGGTCAGGTTGAATTAACCGCTTCTAAAGTAGAGATTCCCTCTGAGGCGGGTACAACCATCGCCTCTGGCACACTGGATGTCTCCACCCCCACTAACCAAGGGGGAGTGGGTGGCAATATCGATGTTTTGGGCGACCAAGTTCAACTCCTCAGTGCCAATTTAGACGCTTCTGGTACTGATGGCGGCGGTAATGTACGAATTGGCGGCGATTATCAGGGTAAGGGGAAAATACCCAATGCCTCTGACACATTTGTTAGTGCGGATACGATGCTCAAGGCTGATGCCCTGTCTCAGGGTAAGGGTGGACAAGTGATTGCCTGGGCGGATCAGTCTAATCGATTCTTGGGCAAAATCAGCGCTCGCGGCGGATTAAAATCGGGGAATGGGGGATTTGCTGAGGTTTCTGGGAAGAAATCTCTAGAGTTTAAAGGTTTAGCTGACTTGTTAGCCCCAGCGGGTGCAGCAGGGACGTTGTTGTTAGACCCTACAGATATCACGATTGGTACTGATGATAATCCTCCCTCCAATATCAGCACCACCACTCTTGTCAATCAACTGATGTTGGGCAATGTCACCGTTTCCACGGCATCCGGTGCGGGTGGGACAGGAAATATTACCGTTAATAATCCCATCAATTGGAATAACGGTTTTTCTCTCACACTGATTGCCGATAACAATATTATTCTCAATTCGGGTGCCAATATTACCTACTCTGGTGCGGCGAACCGAGAAGTAAATCTATTAGCCAATAACAATATTATTCTCAATGCGGGTACAACTTTAGCCGCCACAGGTGCGGGGAGGCTGGATGTTACCCTCAACGCAGGTCAAGGTGGAAATAGTGCCGGGACAATCAATATCCTCGGTGCTCCCATCAACTCCAATGGGGGTGATATCACTTTTGGCGCAGGAGCCATCAGCATCAACAATAATGCTCTGATTGACTCCAATGGTGGCGATATCATCCTGGGCGGTAGTGGTAACCCGTCAACGACTCCGGCAACCAGCCTCAATCTCAACGGATCTCAGCTAAAGTCCGGCACTGGAGAAATCAGGCTTACCAGTCATGATATCCAACTGACAGGTGCGAACTTTCAAAGTGCCAGTGGTGGCAATATCAAGCTCAATACTCCGAATGGAACAGGAAAAATTATCTTGGATGGAGTCAGTTTGAGTGCCGATAATGGTAGCTTGCAACTAGTTGGGACAGATGTGCAACTCCGGAATGGTAGTCAGTTGAGTTCCAATGGAACCGGTGATATCACCGTACTCAGTTCAGGCATGATCGACACCACGGGTGGCACCTTAACGGGAAGCAACATCTCCCTCACTGCGAATCGGGCGATTACTACTGGTGCGATTAGCTTGAGTCCCAATTCTGGCTCAGGGATTAACCCCTCGTTCACCATCAATACGCCTGATATTGTCAACCTCAACGGAGCGATTTCCACCACCTTACCCAGGGGAGCTGACATTGTGATTGGGAATGTAACAGCTCCCAGTCAGATTAATGTGAACTCGGCTTTGTCTACTTTAGGCGGGAATGTCAACTTCACCAGTACGGGAGCGATCGCGCTTTTAGGCAATCTCACCACGGCTGGAGGAGCGATTACTCTAACGGGAACAAGCCTGAACATCGGTGTCCTAGACTCCAGCAATCCCAATGGGAATGGAGGAGCGATCGCCCTCACTGCAACCAATGGTTTGTTGACTACCTCTAACCTTAACTCCAGCTCGACTTTAGCTAGGGGTGGCGATATTTCTGTGATCAGTAATCAAGCAACCGTGAAGAGTGGAGATTTGAATGCTTCCGGCGCGACAGGCGGTGGCAACATTATCGTTCAGTCAGCCACAGACAACACGACAGGGAATATTAACTCTAGTTCAAGCAATGGCAATGGAGGAGCGATCGCCCTCACAGCGAATAATGGCGAGCTTACCACGTCGAATCTCAATTCCAGCTCAACTTCTGGCAGGGGTGGCGATATTGCACTCACCGCTCCAGGAGCCATTGTGAGTGGAGATTTGAACGCTTCCGGCGCGCTTGGCGGTGGGAGCCTTACCGTTCAATCCGGTAAGAGCATTACCACAGGGAAGATTGACACCAGTTCGAGCAATGGCAATGGAGGCAATGTCCTTCTTGATCCGCCAGGTGATATCCAAGTCACTTCGATTAACGCCCAAGGTGGAGCCAACGGTAGAGGAGGCAATATTGATATCACTACCGAGCAATTTTTCCGAGCGACGGGAATTTTCAGCTTAGGCAGTTGTCTCAACACCAGTATTTGTAGCACTGGCGGGGCTGGCGGCGGTGCCATCACCATTCGTCATGGAGGTCAGGGAAATATTCCTTTTGATGTTGGAGATGCCAGCAAGAACGGTACAGGGGGTGCGATCGTGAGTACTGGAGGTCCCTCCGTCTTGCCTTTCCAATCCTTGCCTTACACTTACAGCAATGGTGTGAACATTAACATTATTAGTGTTCCATCACCCCCTCCAACTCCTCCCACACC
>DATNQL010000754.1:0-1884 GCA_036704025.1 Stenomitos sp. | reverse complement strand
AGGGTCGCCAAGGGAAATCCGTCTCTGTTTCTGGCAGTGGCATCGGTGCACCGGGTTGAGGATGCCAGTGCAGGGTGAAATTGACGCCATCTTCAAAACCTGATTTGAATTTTTCTTGGTATTCAAACACCAGGTAGAAATCGAAATGAGGGTAGGCTTGGCGTGACTGTTCCAACCACTTCTCTAGCTGTTGACGCCCAAAGATAAGTAGGGCTAAGTCGGTGGCAGGCTCCCATTTCGCACACGAACAAACCCAGTTTAAGACGCGGTAACGGTGAACGGCCGTGAATCCTTGCTGCTCAATGGCTCGGCAATCCTCGGTAGAAAGAGCATCGACATGAGTGCCTATCCGGTAAAGTAAATCGTCTGAGGGGTTGGCGTTGTAGCGTCGTAAACGCTCTTCCAGATATCCCCAGTCGATGGATTGAAAAGCGTTCATCAGTTGTGTCCTCCGAAAAGCAATTGGTTGGCGAGTGCCACTGACAATGCGATTTGATTACTGGGAGAAAGCTGTTGTGCTAGTAACCACGCTTCCCCACCGTTTTGCTCGGAGTCAAATTTGGGTTCGGTCATGACCTGCTGGGGGTTAACCGCAGCTTCCACTAAGCAAATCAGTAAGCTGGCTTTGTCGTCGCGATTGAGTTCTTCAAGGCGCGAGCCGAATTGCTCTTGGATGTGAGCGAGTATGTTGGCGTCAGTGGTGCCGGGGAGTGCTCCAGCCCAGTATCCTATTGGGTTCATAATTGGTGTAGTCCTTAACGATTGAAATCGGTCGTTGGGAGAAAGCCAGCGTCTTGGTTGGTCGCCTGTGCGCTGGCTTGACCCGTAATTTTGTCTATTACCTCTCCGTAGAGTTGCTGCTGGCGTTGGCGATAGCGTTCTTTTCTGAGTTTTTTTCGTGTTTCGCGATAGCGCTGTTGGAGAGAAGAAGGAGCTTTGTCCTCTGATTCCCACTCTTGTAGCCACTCGCGAATTGCTTCGTAATCGCCAGCCATAAGCAGAGATTCGACTTGAGATGCACGGACAGAAGATTGCTTTTCTAGTTCAGCCCGGTACTGGTCTGCCCATTGTGATAGTTGAGTCACAATGCACTCTCCTTTACTGCATTGCGGGTTTGAAGGATTACCGTTCGCCACCCTCGTTTACTGGTCGGCATCGCCAGGACTTCGGCAGCAGCGGGGTTGAGGTGGTGGCCTGGAAGTTCGTCATCAAGTTGGGCTAGTAAAACTTGGAAATGTGCGGGGTTGGCGTGACGGTTTAAAGCACCAACGGCATACATGAACTGCTGTTTTTCCATCGTTGCAATACTCCAGGTTTGTAGGGTTGCAATAGCCTTAATCCCATTGGGGAGATTGGCTGGTTGCTATTGAGTTTTCAAGGTTCTTGGGCTTTGGCTATTTCTTGGGCTGTTTAGTGTCAGGCTTGGGTTCCTCAAAAATCTCGTCCCAGGCTTTCTTGTCCCAACTTGCGCCTAGATGGTCTGATGTTGATGTCTTTTCTGACTCGGATTTGTGGTTAAATTCTTGATGGGCTAGAACAAAATGGAGATAGGCTAACGTTTCCATTAGCCATCACCTCTAGCAACTAATCCTCCTCCCAGTGCGAGTAATCCCAGTGCCAGTCCAGCGGGTGGGAAGAAGAGACCAACAGCACCAACAGCCAGAGCTAGAGAAGATGCGAGCGCAATATGTGTCATGGTTCGTTTCTCCTTGTTTTGAGATAGTAGTAGTATTCGTTGAGTTTGTAAGTTTTGAAGGGCGGGGATTTGGGTTCTTAGTTTTTGGTTGAGGACTACCAGTTCATTGACGCTGTCACTGTGGCCTGAAGATTGATTTTGTGGGTTTCTTTTGCCACTATTGAGAGTTTTTTTACGAGTTCTTCATT
>DATNQL010000753.1:0-4238 GCA_036704025.1 Stenomitos sp. | reverse complement strand
TATTTTTAAAGTTATAAGTTATACATGTAAAGCGTTTTTTATCCGTCTATATACGGTATCAAAGTATAATTTATAGCTTTATTACTTGATAAAATTAGGTGAAAACCGATTGTGACAGTTGAGGGTGCGGAATGTAGGCTTCAACCGCGACAAGATGTGATCCGTCGCCCCAAAAGACGGCGGCAGGTTCTTTGCACCTTCAACGCCAGCCTAACCAACGCAGTACAGGCACGAGGATGTAATAACTGACTCCCACCCAGAAGGCTAAGATGACGCCCCAGAATCCAAAAAAAGCCACAATGTCAATAAAATTCCCCGCATGAGAGAAGATATCAATCACAGAGGCCGTATTTAATACCTTTAACCAGACTAAACCCCCAAATAGGGTACCTGTACCCACGGCGGCGACGAAGGCGTGAACGAGGTAATGGCTGGGTAATCCCAACCCTAGTACTAACGGCACAACCCCAACCGCTGTCACCAATCCGAATAAGCGCTCTGGTAGTTCAACCGTTCCTACGGCTTGCACAATAAACCAACTTGTGATATATCCGAGAATTCCCGTAATTCCAGATATGATAAAGCGTCGCTCTTGACCAAAGCCTCCTGCGAGAGTCAACCCCCAGGCCGTAGACCAGCCGGCGATTGCAAACATCAGGATTCCTCGCCATTCTGTAATGGGGTGATCGGGAAAGACAAGCCATGGTTGGGACGCCATCCAATACGCCAATCGATCGCCAATGAGCGTCCAATGAATCAAAATAAACCCAAGGGCTGCACCCGTAGTCGCACTCAGTCCCCCTAACACCATTTCTAACGTAGTGTCCAGACAGGCAAAGACGATGCCAGTAACCACACCAAACACAAAACGTACAAGGCTGATTGCGCCTTGACCCAATGCCCCAAACACATTTTCCGCGACCGCCAGTGCCTGATTGAGAGTGGTTGTGATGATATCCGAGAAGGATAGGGTGGGTTGTGAAGTGGGCGATCGGCTCATCGAAGCGCTCCAATCCAAACGTTGCTGTATCTCAGCCGCCGTAGCTGGGCGTTGTTGGGGGTCGAGGCGTACCATGTCATCGAGTAAGCCAGCCAGGGTAGGGGTTACGACCGCTTGAGAGCGCCAGATCAACTCTCCCGTCTCCGAGTCTTGCAAATCATCCAATTCCTGCCCTGTGAGCAACTGAATCATCGTTCGACCCAGGGCGTAGAAATCCGCCGTTGGCCCGATCGCTTCCCCTGTAATCTGCTCCGGTGGACTGTAACCGGGAGAAACCAAACGTGTCGAAACCTTCTGAACACCCAGCGACATTGAGCCAAATTGTTTCGCACCCCCAAAATCAATTGCCACCAACTGACCCGTTCCCTCGCGCAACATCAAGTTGGAGGGTTTGATATCTCGGTGAATAATTCCAGAACGGTGCAACTCCCCTAAAATCTCCACAGCTTGCGCCAGCCAATCCCGCACGGCTGGTTCGGAACACCCCTGAGGATGATCGTTCAACACATCTTGCAACGTCTGACCGTTGATTTTTTCCATCACCAGGCAGGAGAGTAAGCGCTCTGGGGGATACCCTAGTTTCACCGTAAAGTAGCTATCTGGCTCAACTCTGGGAATGCCGGGATGGTTCAAACGTTGTAAAACTGATGCCTCTTGCTCGAATAGCTGTAATGCCTTGGGGGACGTTTCTACTAAAACCTTGATCACTTGCTCCTGGTTCCGCCTCATATCCCAGATGGTGTAGATGGCGGCAAAACCGCCTGTCCCCAACTTCTGGAGAGGAATGTAGCGATTATTCAATAACAGAGCCGCTCCACAGCCGTTACAAAACTTATTTCCCCAAGGCTGCGGATAAGGGCGGGGACAATCGGGGTTAATGCAGTGAACCGCCTGAGCAACAGACTGATGCACAACGACCTAGATACACAGTGCCCCTCGATTTTACACAACCAGGAGGGGGGAAAGGGGAAATAAGCTGTGACGCATTTAAGAAAGCCTATTTCCACACCCCACACCCTACACCCCACACCCTACACCCTACACCCCACACCCCTTATGACAATTTAGCTGCACATCAGCTTAACAATCGCAAGGATGATCGTAGGGCTGGCGACGAGTAAGCTAAAATCGAAAATCAGTTATAAAGTAACCAATGTAGCCTCCAAGCTTCAATACATTTAGACGAAATTAGTGTCTATTAAACAATCCCCTAGTATTCTCTCAATGCACAATCCAGTAACTTCTATGCAAAAGCAATCCCTGATATCCTTTGCCAAGTCTCTGCCTGTGAGTTGGTCAATGTTGTTTGTACTCACCATCGCTCTCACCATGGGATGGGCCAGGATTGTGCAAGCAGAAAGCCCCGAAACCGCACCGACTCAGCTTAAAGATATCTTGACCCAAATCGATGCGGCGGCAAATCGTCGTGATGTTCCGGGTGTGATGCAGTTCTACGGTGGTAATTTCAAACATTCCGATGGTTTGACACGCGCTTCTATGGAAAAAGCGCTCGGTCAACTATGGCAGCGCTACTCGCAGTTGAATTACCGTACAGAACTCAAGGATTGGAAAAGTGAGGGGAATGGAATCGTTGCAGAAACAGTGACGTATATTACAGGCACGAAGCCCAGCAATGGTACGACAATGAAACTCGAATCCACGTTGCGATCGCGCCAGCGCATTGAAAACCAAAAAATTGTCCAGCAGGAAATTTTAGGAGAGCGCACGCAACAAATGTCTGGTGCCAATCCTCCTAATGTAGAAGTACTGTTACCAGAGCAGGTGCGTCCCGGTCAGTCGTTTAACTTTGATGTGATTGTTAAGGAACCGTTAGGGGATACTTTGCTATTGGGAGGGGCTTTGGAAGACACAATTAAGCCTGATCTCTATGCTAAACCCAGTGAATTTAAGCTGGATTTATTACCCGCCGGTGGAATTTTCAAAATGGGTAAAGCCCCAACCAAACCCCAAGATCACTGGCTTTCGGCGGTGTTAGTGCGGAAGGATGGCATGACCATGGTTACGCAGCGCTTACAGGTGGTGAATGGTTCCTCGAATTCAACTAAGTCTGTTCGATAAAAGGCTGAAGGTTGAAGGCGCTCAATCATTAGAGTGGTTTTTGTAAACATAGGTTCGGTGGAGGAGCGGGGGATAAATTTAGAGATAAACTCTCCTCACCCTCCTTTAAATTTTCACATTTGGGATGCTTTCCTCCATACAGGCTTTGGATAGCACTTCTTCGCGCTGACCTGATCAGGACTTACGCAACTGTTTCTTGTCGCATGACATCATCAGCCCAAAGTTTTACATCAGTTGTCCATCTATTTCTATCTAAAAAGAGGAGAAAGCGGGAAATAGAGAGATAATTTTCTTGCAAAATTCACTCGCTTGCCAAGGCGTAGACGCCGTTAGAAAGCGATGAAACAACCTAATCAGGATGACATAGAATTGCCTACTCATCAGTGGCAGCGAGAGCGGCGAACACGAGAAATTTTGTCCTCATTAAGCTATCGAGCTGACGAACTAAGTCATTATCTGAAAGACCTCGCTTGCGGAGTCAGTCAACAACATTGTCCGCAATGCTTGCGAGGCGATCGCACCTGGGGATGTAGTTAGATGGGACGTAAAGATTGGTACTGTTCCAGATCAAGTTTTTATCAGTGCCCATTAGGACTGACGCAAATACACCAGATATAGCGTAGACTCAAATAAGCTGCATACGATAGACGGATGTTTGAGTTCCTCAATTAAGGAATCAGAAAGCCATTGGTATTTCAGTTGGTAAATAGTTTGAGCCGTTAAGATAGCGATTGATTGTATCGTGACTAAAAACTTGCTCTCTTCTCAGCTAAATTTGTCAGAGTGTAGTTCGTCTGAGAGTTGAGTAAGTATTGACAGTAATCTAGTTTCGTAAATGACACTTGACGTTTAATCTCTACCTCGCCTTGAGGTTAGCATATTTGTCTGCCTTCTTCCGGTTGGGGAGCGTCAGTTCCTATACTCCTATATCTAGTGTGCCTGCGTAAGTCCTGGACTAAAACACTGACTAGCCCTAAGCGCCAGCAAGGATTGCTCCGGGTTTGGTTATTCATCGAATTAATCTCTTTGTAATTAATTAACTTTGAGTAAATGACACTGAATTGACGTAGGGCTTTCCAGCCTTTGTAGAGGTGTTTTGATTTCTGTACAGTTCTTCGCCTACCTAATTTTTAAGTTTCCGAGCGAAGGGTGTAATTTA
>DATNQL010000752.1:0-7448 GCA_036704025.1 Stenomitos sp. | reverse complement strand
TATTTTTAAAGTTATAAGTTATACATGTAAAGCGTTTTTTATCCGTCTATATACGGTATCAAAGTATAATTTATAGCTTTATTACTTGATAAAATTAGGTGAAAACCGATTGTGACAGTTGAGGGTGCGGAATGTAGGCTTGAACGTAGTGCATGATAGCGAGGGCGAATTTTATCTTCAATATTTTTGTGCACAAGCCAAGCCTGTAATTTGAGTGAGTCCCTACAGATTTACTTCCCCATCTAGATGCTACGGACAAAATCTAAAAATTCCCCAATTCTCTGGAACGATATTATCCAAGTAGGGACTCACTTCAAGTGATTAAATCCGTAAAACAACTGTGAACCTCCGCGATATACCCGTCCTTTTTTACCAATCACTCAGTTTTTAGGACAGGATTTTATTCCTTCAATCAACCTTAAAGGTCGCTTAAACCCTTGTCAGTACATGACTCGATTCGCTAACCTTGTGCGAAATCTCGTACTCAGAGACTTCTGCTGGCTGGACTGGCATCCAGTTACTCGTCACATCTTCTACAAACGTTTTCTTATTCATTTTTGTGTCATCAACCACCTCGACTTTGAGTGTTGCTAAATAAGCGTTGTCAATCATCTCATGTCCATAGGCAACAACCTGCCCGATTTGGCCAGTTGTTTTGTGAAGTGCGTAGTCGCCAATATTCAACATGGTATTCATGAGTAGTGTTACGACTGGTCTCACAAAGCATACTTCAGCAATATAGTCAAGGTCAAGCAATGATTATTAATTGAAAATGTGATAGGATCATAATTTGGCAAAAATTGACTTAGATATTGGGTATCCCAATTCCACTCGATCTGCCTAAACTAGCTGAGGAAAATCGGTGTTTGGAAAAAACCCTTTCTTCCGATAAATGGCATCATGAAAGAAGTCGTCAATTGTATTGACGCTGAAGCGATCGCGCAGATAATCAACACTTCTCTAAGATACCTATGGAAACCAGGTATAAATGTTATAGAAATCTGACATTTTGTAGGGGCAAGACCTTGCCTTAGCCCCTCAAAACCTGAAATCTTGATGATTGAGCTTTGGCCGATGGAAGTTAGGGAATTCCTCGAAGTTTGCGGGTATGTTCCACTAAACTTTGAGCAAACTGATCGAAGCGCTGTGAGAGTTTTTCATCCAAAATTTTGCCATCTTCACCAAACGCTTTCCAGGATTGACCAATGGCAATTTGCTCTGGAATGACCCAGGCATGTACCCAACGCATGATCACCCGTAAGTCATTCAGGGCATTACTATTATGCTGACCCCCTAAGACACTAATCAAACCCGCGACTTTGCCCGACATTTGATCAAAACTCATCAAATCCAGGGCATTTTTCAAAACACCGCTGAGGCTACCATGATATTCTGGAGACGCCAAAATCAATCCATCCGCTTCCTGAACTGTTTCACGTAATCGAATCACATCTGGATAGCCTGGATAATCATTGCCGCCTGTACAAAATGGGAGTTGCATCTGGCGTAGGTCAAGTATTTCGGTAGAGGCTCCTAACGCTTGCACGCGTTGGACTGCTAGAGTTAGCGCAAGGTAACTCGTAGAGTCAGGTCGCAAACTACCGCCAATTCCAACAATTTTCACCATGTTACTAACACTCTCTACTCAAACATCTAAAATAATCGGCTTAATCTAATCAGTAAGTCTGCTAAATTCCTCTCACTATAGAGATAAATATAAATTTAGGGAGTATGGGGATACACCTGGAAGCTTCAAAGATTAAAATGAAGTCATTCCGACTCCGCCCAATATAACGAATTTAGCTCAACATCGTCAAACAGAGCTTATACTAACCCACGTCGCCCCTGTACAACCGTCAAGAGCAGTCCACCATAGGCAGATACGGCAGGAATTGAGAAAGTTAAACTAGAAATTGGAAAGAGACTTCAACTGAAAGGTAACGCGGTTTACACAGGAGTTGAGTTAAGGCAAGACGCACAAGGAAATTGTGATGAAAGACAGTTCCTGGATGAGGGCATGGATGGGACATACACCCGCAAGAAGTTCGGCAAAACCAAAGAGGACACGCGAGTGTGTTTCGACAAACCACAAACACAAGACCGCGACCGTCAACTTCTGGCGTCTTGCGGCTAGTGTACTCCTGATGCAAGGGGTTGTGTTCGGCACCCCAGCCCAAGCGCAGCAAACAGAAAAAAAATCGCTCAACTATGGGGAATTGCTGGAGAAAATTGACAAAGACGAAGTCACGCGAGTCCAACTTGACCCAGGGACGAGGACGGCAAAAGTCAGACTGGTGGGGCAAAAAAGGACTGACCCCCCTTTAGAAGTGGATCTACTCGATCAAAATCCAGAACTGATTGAGAAACTCCGTGAACAAAAAGTTGAGCTGGATGTTGAAGCCACGACTGATAACTCAGCCGCCCTAGGGCTAGTCGCCAACTTGTTTTTACTCTTATTGTTACTCGCCGGATTAATGATGATCCTGCGTCGCTCTAGTAGCAGTTCGGGTCAAGCTTTGAACTTCGGGAAATCGAGGGCGAGGTTCCAGATGGAAGCGAAAACCGGCGTGATGTTCAATGATGTCGCCGGCATTGAAGAGGCCAAAGAGGAACTACAAGAAGTGGTTACCTTCCTCAAACAACCTGAACGGTTTACGGCGATTGGGGCAAAAATTCCGAAGGGAGTGCTTTTGGTAGGGCCTCCAGGTACCGGAAAAACCCTCTTGGCTAAAGCGATCGCCGGAGAAGCCGGAGTTCCTTTCTTTAGCATTTCTGGGAGTGAATTTGTCGAGATGTTCGTGGGGGTAGGGGCTTCTCGCGTCCGCGACTTGTTCAAAAAAGCCAAAGAAAACGCCCCCTGCCTGATTTTTATTGATGAAATTGATGCCGTTGGGAGACAGCGGGGTGCCGGGATTGGGGGGGGGAACGACGAGAGAGAGCAAACCCTCAACCAATTGCTGACGGAAATGGACGGTTTTGAGGGCAATACAGGAATTATCATCATCGCCGCAACCAACCGACCCGATGTGCTTGATGCGGCCTTGTTGCGCCCTGGACGCTTTGATCGGCAAGTGATTGTGGATGCTCCCGACATGAAAGGAAGATTGGGTATCCTGGAAGTCCACGCCCGCAACAAAAAGATCGACCCTGACGTTTCCCTGGATGCGATCGCACGGCGTACCCCCGGCTTTACCGGTGCTGACTTAGCGAATTTGCTCAACGAAGCCGCGATTCTCACCGCCCGACGTCGTAAAGAAGCGGTTACCATGCTAGAGATTAATGACGCCATTGACCGAGTTGTGGCGGGGATGGAAGGGACTCCACTGGTAGATAGCAAGAGTAAACGCTTGATTGCTTATCATGAAGTTGGACATGCCGTAATCGGTACCCTGTTGCCCAACCATGACCCCGTACAGAAGGTTACCCTGATTCCTCGTGGACAAGCTCGTGGCCTGACTTGGTTTACTCCGAATGAAGAACAGGGTTTATTGTCTCGCTCTCAGATCCGCGATCGCATCACAGCCGCGTTAGGGGGTAGGGCGGCAGAAGAAGAAGTGTTTGGTGATGCTGAGGTCACCACGGGAGCTGGTGGCGATTTGCAAACGGTGACCTCCTTAGCACGGCAGATGGTGACCCGTTTTGGCATGAGCGATTTAGGCCCCCTATCCTTGGAAGAACAGGGGAACGAAGTCTTTCTCGGTGGCTGGATGTCCACGCGATCGGAATACTCGGAACAGATTTCCGCCAAAATTGATTCACAAGTCGAACTAATTGTCAAGCATTGCCACGATAAAGCTCGCCAAATCATCCGGGAAAATCGTGTAGTCATTGACTACTTAGTTGAGCTGTTAATTGAGAAAGAGACAATTGACGGCGACCAGTTGCTTCAAATTATGAATGAACACAAGCAATTGGATGGTGAAAAGCTGGTGGTTTCTGGCTGATCAAAAAGAAAAAGGGACAAGAAAATCAATATCTTTCCCTTTTCTTGTCCCTTAGTCTTGTCTTAACTAAATAATTTATCCCAGGTTTGTGGCCCAACAACACCATCCGCCGTCAAGCCTTGTTTTCTCTGAAATACCTCAATAGCTGTAGCGGTCACTACCCCATAGACCCCATCTACCTCAACTTTGAGGCGATTTTGAAGGTATTTAACGGTAGTACCGGCAGCGTGATTTTCTCGGAGTACAGGCTTTGCTAATATTTGTTCAATGGCTTGCCTTGTCGTTGGCCCAGCAATACCATTTTCCGTAATCCCAACAATCCGTTGAAAATTGCGGATAGCGGCTTTCGTTTCATTATCCAATGAACCATCTTCTACTAAGGATTTAGCGTTATCATCGGTAATTTTTAATCGATTTAAGGCTTTCTGCAAATCCAAAATCGATTTCTTTTCAACCTCATCAGGAGTTGGCGCAGTTTGTCCAGTTAATCCTTTAATAATGGCATCCGCTAGAGCCTCAGGATTATACCGATTCATATCTTGTTGAGAATCGCAGAAACAACATTCAATCAGAATCGCTGGCATATTTGTATTGTTGATCACATACAAATGCAAACCATTTTTAACCCCTCGATTAAAGTAGCCCAACTTCACGATATTCTCTAAAACAGACTGAGCAATCCGTCTGCCCGTATCACTGGCTGTAAAAATTTCTGTTCCATTCGCTTGCCGATTAAAAGAATTAAAGTGAATCGAAACAAAAACATCGACTCGGTTTGAGTTTGCAATATTGCATCGCTGCTGAAGAGAATTCCCAACACTACTGGCACGGCTCGGCTTACAATCAATCACTTGATGACCGAGCAATTTTAACTTAGAGATGACGCGTGTCCCGACCTCCATGGTTAGGTTATCTTCCTGGCGAATGCCTCTAGCTCCAGTGTCGGGAGGGCAGTTGTGACCGATATCTATTCCGTATTTCATTGGAAATTACCGTGAATTTTCTAAAAAATTTGAACTATTGTTCTTCAGTTCAGTTTCTTGGATGAAATAAATGTTTCTTTGACAATCTTTGCACAATTCAGAGTTGAATCTGGATAGCATTTAATTCCGGAAAATAGTCCTCAACTTGAGACAGGGGATTAATCCCGTTGATTTTTGTATTTTGCCATCGAACCCGTATTAGATTGTTGGTTATACATTGCCCGCAGAACTAAAGCTGGGTCTACATATTGGTTGGCATATTTCATCCCCCAATGCAGATGAGGGCCCGTGGTACGACCGGTCATTCCGACTCGACCAATTCTGGCTCCTGATGGCACCTGTTGACCTTCCCAGAGTTGAAGACCACCGCTACGATCAATGAGATAACGACGACCCTCGGCAGTTTCAACATGCCCTTTCATGTGACAGTAGATATGCGTCCACTCTCCTGATTGAATTTTAATTGAGGTGCCGCAGGCCGTATGATCAGAAAGTTCAATCACCTGACCTGTCCACCAACTGCGGATATAACTTCCTTCCGGAGCGGCGATATCTAAGCCACGATGCAATTCCCATCCTGCGCCTCCTGTGGCAGAGCGTCGGTAACCGAAACCAGAGGTGTAAGCTTGAAAGTTTTCGACCGGAAACGAACCCCCTTGCCAGGAATTGATACTCGCGACTTGGATGGCTCGCGCTTCTGAGGCTCTCACCTGCTCTTTGTACAGCCCTCCTAGTGTAATCACACTGATGAGACTTAGCACCATCAAAAGTAGCAAACGTTGATTGGCTCTCTTGCTATTGGCGCGCTGGTAGGGCTTCGATACTTGCTGCATTGATTTACTTCTCTACTGCTTGATGAATTAATCCGTGGGGTAACTCGCACGCCAGAATGTAGTAATAATTCTTCACATTTCGAGTTTGTGGCTGATTGGCTAGAGTAGCTGACACCGGATGCAACACTGGAAACGCCCTCTACTGTTCTTGAGAGTTAGGGAAGTTTACTGGATAGGCTTTTACCGTCACGAATTTAATTCTTCGCAGGATCTTAATCTCTCAGAATCTGCATTGTCATCCTTTTGCTCTGAATTACGAGGTTGAGGAGTTGCGAGGAAGACGCTTCTTCAGGGAAGACGCTCACAGCAGGGGAGGGTTCCAAAAAATTCCGATATCCCAAAATTCAAACCTTTTTGGTATTTCTTCAAATCTGTACTTTTGTTAAGATGCCTGAATAGTTGTTCATTTCCTGCTCTTCACCCCGGCTCTACCCATGCTGACTGATATTTTTCCCTTGAAGTTCACCCTAGATGCTACGTTAATTGCGGGTTCTTCTTTATGGGCACTTGCATTGTATTTAAGCTTCTCATCCCTAAGCGAATGGTTGATGGAGCAACTGAATCGTTGGTTCAATGTTGCTCAAGCGTTGCTTTATGCCTCAACGAAGGAATTTGAAAATACTCGCCAGGGGAGAGAAGCTCAAAATGCTTTTTATGCTTCAATTTTCAGTATCGTGCCGTTTTTAATAGCGGGATGTTTGTGTAATTGGGGTGTTGAACTCAGTCTCGGTCGCAGTTGGGCGATTAGTATGGGTATTGTGGCATGTATCGGCTGTGGTGTTTATGAATTAGGGCGTCGGGATGGGCAGTCTAGTTAGTGGTTAGTCTGAAGAGGCGCTGAAAGTTGACAAGTTGAAGGTTAAAACTTTCAACCTTCAGCCCTTTAACCCAAAGGCATCAACTTTGTCAAAATCGAATGTTTAAAATATCTGATTCTTTTATTAAGATATTCTTAGGATTTTGTTTAGTTTTAGGACTAAACAGTACAGTTGCTTTTATCGCTATGTCAATCGCTTATATGGCCTTCGATGCCGAATACGATAATATCACCTGGGTATTATTATTGGTAGTCCGGAGACTTGGCATAGTTCAACTTATTTATATTATTCCACTCAGTGTTTGGCTAAGCCGAAAACGAGAGTGGGGGTTTATAACAGGGGGGATTATTGGTGCAGTGATTACACTGCCAATGATTAGTAGTTTTTGGGAAGCTCTTCATACGCCAATTTAACAATATTAATTCAGGTAGATTTTGGATAGTCCCAAATTTAGATTTCGCTCCATCACGGCCTAATACACTTAAGCTTGGGATTGGTAAAGTTCTTTCCGAACCAGTTGAGCCAGTTTTTGGGCGGCTCCAGGTTGCCCCCGAACACGGCGAAGGCGCGATCGCATTTCCTCTAACTTTTCTGGATGCTCTAAATAATCAACCACAAATTGTGCAACTTCCAAAGGCTGAAGTTTACCAAACAATTCCGGTACAATCTCTGTTTTTGCCCAAATATTAGGCCATGAAAATAACCGCTTTTGGCGCAAAATCTGTTGAATCATAAATAAATTAATAATTCTGATTAAACCAGACCCAATTCCAGGCAAGCGAGCTAAAATTCCAGGCAACCCATCCCAAGCACGCATGGCATCGAGTTGTTGGGTGGGAAGCAAGACAATCATGGGTACGGCTAAAGAAC
>DATNQL010000751.1:0-14148 GCA_036704025.1 Stenomitos sp. | reverse complement strand
CCGTTGGCTGCACGTCAGCTAGCTTGGAGACTGAGGTCACCTGCTCCATCGCTGTACTGTCTTCTAAAGGTTTGGGTTCAAGGGGATTTTCTAAAGCGGGCTCGGCTTGAGTATCCCGAGTTGCTGGTTCTGCTGTCAGCTGGGAGACTGGAGTTTCATCACTAACCATTACTTCTGGAACTTGCTCTCTTTTCACATCTACAAGAGAATAGTGTTCCTCTGTGTCGATTGGCGAATTAGTTGATTGCTTGGTAACCGAAAGATCTTCAGCCAAGGTAGTCGTTTTCACCGTCATTACACTAGCTGAAACAGTTAGTATGACTAGCAAAGCTTTGCAAAAAAAATTATCCATTACTGTAAGCAGTTAGCCTTACTGGGTGAACTAGTTGTCAATAGCATCAAGCGAACTATTACTGCATAGTTCATGTCACTCACCTGGAAAAATTAACTCATAATTTAGACTTTGCCGATAGCTCCAACTCAACTAAGCAAAAGTACACTCTACCAGTTCGACTCAGGCTTGATACAGAAGCTCAACTTTTTTCCAATAGTCGTTTTTGGCTGAGGCAAATGAAATAATGCTTGATTGTGCTTAAACTAGTAAATCTAGAAAATTTGATAAAAATTGATTAATTTTAAAAAGTTAATCAAACCGCTTTAACTAAAATTCATACTTGCCTAAATCTGTCAATATATAAAAATTGAGTAATTAGAGTCTACTCAATAGACCTATCTGGAAAATAGGAATCAAGATGATGTGATTTTCATCCTTTCATTGTGTGTCCCGCGCATGGGGTCTGTCTTGAATGTAGACTTTCAGGACAGGTCTAAGCTGTCACGCTTTTAAATTGCTTGTTGAGACGGATACGGGGACGCGGGGAGGGGAGACACTCAGAGAGGTTGACGGTTCATTCCCTAACGAAACAATATGCAGATTAAAGGCACAACAGCTTAATCCCAGAACCGCTTGCAGGTTATCTCGTTAGTAAGTCGTCGGGATCAAGTTCAGGAGACTGTAAACTAGCGTTTGAGCGTGTACAAGAAGGGTGTTCACTATTCTTGCCGATATCTCAATTACTTTACGCCCTTTTCTCTCATCAACTGGTACTCACTACAAGCCGAGCATTTGTACTAGTGGGCTGTCAAGCTAGCTTTGACGAGTTGAATAGGTCTGGGTATCCTAATTGAAAGCGATCGCTAAAAAGCAAATTTCCCAGACCTCTGGCAATGAATAAAAAATATATAGTCAGGCTCACAGCAGAAGAAAAACAACAGCTAGAACAGTTGAAGCGCCCAGATATTTCGCTGTTTATCCTTTAGTTTTTTAGCGCTCAGCGCGGCGCTGTTGCGCGATCGCTTGTGACAGTTGCGTAATTCCTGTCAGTTTAATTACTCTATAGCGATTCTCAAATGTGGAAAATTTGGAACCAGTTAGGATGGAGCGGCTGCTTAGGAATTATGTCAACGTTTGCGTTGGCTGCGTTAAGTGTTAAGGCACAATTAGTTCCTGATCGCACATTGGGTACTGAAAATTCAACCATCACCCCCCAAGGTGTACGAGATTTAATTGAAGGGGGGGCAAGGCGCGGTAGTAACCTTTTCCATAGTTTTTTTGAATTCAACGTTGACAACCAACAGCAGGTCTACTTTGCTAATCCTGCGGGCGTTGCCAATATCCTCACCCGTGTCACGGGAAATAATGCCTCTAACATCTTAGGCACATTAGGTGTAGAAGGAACAGCTAACTTATTTTTAATGAATCCCAACGGAATTATTTTTGGTGGCAATGCCCAGTTGGATATTTCGGGTTCATTTGTGGCTAGCACGGCAGATGGAATTAAGTTGGGAGAAAGTGGAATATTTAGTGCTAAGGAACCCCAGAACAGTACATTACTGGCAATTCAGCCAGGAGTATTATTTTCTGTCGCCCTGCGCTCTCATCAAGCAGAAATTCGCAATCAAGGTTCTTTAACGGTAGGGACTGGGCAAAATCTTACTTTACATGCAGACACCGTCACGAGTACGGGGAATCTTACCGCACCAGGAGGTACAGTTCAGGTTTTAGGCGATCGCGTTAGCTTGTTGAATAATGCCAGCATTGATGTGTCTGCGCCGACAGGTGGTGGGACGGTTCTAATTGGCAATGGAAAGCAAGTCAATATTGCTTCTAGTGTCAGGATTAATGCTGATGCCATCCCCCCTAACTCTTCTTTAGCAAGCGTGGGAAATGGCAATGGCGGTACGGTAATTGTTAAGTCGGATGAGGCAACCCACTTCGAGGGCTATATTAGCGCTCGTGGGGGCGAGAATTCAGGCAATGGCGGTTTTGTGGAAGTATCAGGGGGCAATCTGCAATTTAGCGGAAGTGTAGATACTAGTGCTCCGTTTGGGCAGGTGGGTACACTTCTGATTGACCCCAAAAATATTCTGATTCAAGCAGGCAGTCCCATTAGTGGTTTAGCGATTAGTCAAGCCCTCTTTCTCAATGATGTGATTTTGCAAGCGGATAATGATATTACCGTTGACGATGATATTACCGGAATCGGGGCAAATAGCCTGACCTTGCTAGCAGGGCGATCACTCACAATTGCACCTAACCGCCGCATCCTCCTGAATGGCGGAAATTTTACAGCTAAGTTTAATGATGAGAATGCCTTAATTCCAAGCGATCGCGACCCTGGAATCGCTCAATTTGTCATGAGTCCAGCATCGCAAATCTTAACCAATGGTGGAAATGTAGTGATCGCATCGGGAACGTTTGGACAAACCAGTCAAATTAATACGGCTAATGCTGGCATCATCACCTCAAATCAGGCAGGCAATAGCGGGAATATTACCTTATTTGCCCTCGGTGACGTAACGACTGGACTGTTAGATACGCGCAGTGGGACGGGGAATGGCGGTAATGTTTCCGTTACAAGTGCAGGGGGTGCGAACTGCCTTGGCGGCAGCGCTTGCGCTATCGCGACAACCAATTCTGTATTAACCGATTCCGTCCTTCAAGCTGGAGATATCTTACTGAATGCCACAGGTAACCTCAGCATCACCGCAGACGAGTTTAACGTCAATGGTAATATTACTTCCAATGGAGCAGTGCCAGGAAAAATCACGCTTACCAGTGGCGGTATCCTTTCAGGTAGAGGAGTTGTCCTCGCGAACTCTATCTTCGGTTCTGGCACTTCAAACAGTCTCACAAATGGTATCACCCTCACCGCTAACTCTATTGTTCTAGAGGATGCTTTTGTTACCACCAATACATTCGGTAACGGTCGGGGGGGAGATCTGTCGGTCAACGCGACAGAGGATGTGATACTGCGTAATAGTGCTATTGCTACTATTGCCAATTCGCTTAGTGATAGCTTTAGACCCACTGGCGACGCTGGGAACTTAACTGTGAATACCCGTCGGTTAACCATTATTCACGCTCCTGGGTCAACCTTTCCATATCCTGTTGGACTCGGCACGTTTGCAAACACACCTACTGACGGTAATGCAGGAAACTTAACAGTCAATGCAGAGGAGTCAGTGGAGATCGTCGGCGATAAACCCGGTTCCTTTACAATTCTCCCCAACCAACAGTCTCAGGCGAGTCTTTTACTTGAGACGGGTCTATCCACAACTGCCTTCGGAGGTGGGAATTCTGGAAATTTAACCGTTAATACTGGGCGCTTAGTCGTTCGGGATGGAGCCGGAATCACTACGTTTCCGACTCAAGGTAAGGGGGGAGATTTAACAGTTAATGCCACTGAAGTATTTTTGCAAGGTCAGGGAGGCATATCGACGATCACGACACCCCTTGCTAAAGATGCTGGCAATTTGGAGCTTAATGCTGAGAGAGTCACCCTCACAGATGGTGCCGCTATTGCGACGACTACGTATGGCAGTGGAAAGGCTGGGGACTTGACTTTATCGGTTAGACAGCTCAGCATCCGCAATGGTTCTGCCATATCGGCAACAACGTTAGGACAGGGAGATGGCGGAACATTGACCATCAAGAACTCAGATTTCATTGAGGCAGTTGGCACTTCCCCAGATGGCAGCTTTTCCAGTGGAATATATGCCGATTCTCTAAGTACAGGGAAAGGTGGAGCCATCGAAATTAATACCCGCTCTCTGCTATTAGACAACGGTATTATCAATGCTTCTACAGTCGGTTCTGGCAACGGAGGCAATATCACGATCCGCGCCTCGGAATTTGTCGAAGTGATTGGTTCGGGATTTAATGCCCTGCAACAGCAGATTATCGCTCCCGCCGTTGAGGGTACTCTTAAACCTAATAACTTTAACCAGGGAATTGTTACGACTACCGCAGGACAAGGAACGGCGGGAAATGTTGTGATCGAAACCCCTAACTTCATTGCCCGCGATGGTGGACTGATAGCCACCACCACCCTAGCTCCGCCCACCCTATCAGCTCCAGGCAAGGGAGGAGATATTACTATTAATGCCAGCGATACCTTAACGTTAGACAACGCCCTGTTAAGCACAGGAACCTTTAACGCTGCCGACGCTGGCAATATTTCCTTAAGCGCTCGCCAACTGACTGCTAGAGGAGGCGCACAGGCATTAACTACTACGTTTGGCTCTGGAAAAGCTGGGGATTTGACGGTGAATGTGTCTGATTCCATTGAGCTGATTGACCCCAACAACTCTGGTAGGCTCCTGAGTACAGGCTTATTTGCTTCCTCGGCTCAAACGGCTTCTGGCAAGGGGGGAGACATCAATATTAATATTCCCAATGGGGAATTGAACATCCGCAATGGGGCAACCGTTTCCGTCAGTGCCGAAGGCACGGGTAATGCTGGCGATATCAACGTCGATGCCCGTTCCATTTTCCTCGACAAAGGTTCTATCACTGCCACCAGTACCTCTGGGGAAGGGGGCAATATTAACTTGCGGGTTGCTAACAACTTGATTTTACGTAATAACTCTCAAATCTCCACCCGTGCTGGTATCCAACCGAGCGATCGCGGCAATGGCGGTAACATGAACATCAATGCTCAATTTGTTGTAGCTGTTCCCAAAGAAAATAGCGACATCATCGCCAATGCCTTTGCAGGCAGGGGGGGAAATATCAACATTACTGCTCAAGGCATTTTTGGTTTGCAGGTAAGTGAGCAACTCACTCCAAATAGCGACATTACCGCCAGTTCCCAACTTGGCATCGATGGCACAGTCGAACTGAACACGCCCGATATCGATCCCTCCAGGGGGCTAACAGCATTGCCGTCTAATCTTTCCAACCCTTCCAACCAAATTGTGGCAGGTTGTCCGGCTGACAGGGGCAATAAGTTTGCCATCACTGGACGCGGTGGGATTCCGGAGCATCCTAGTCAATATCTTCAAGAAGGTGCGGTTTGGTTAGATACACGCGATTTATCTGGAGCGAATCGCCTAACACAACCTGTAGCGAATGACCCACACCCTACACACCACAACCAACCCCTCATTGAAGCGCAGGGTTGGATTGTTGACGCACATGGCACAGTAATCCTTACGGCTGAACCCCATACAGGAAAGCAATCAAATCCTTGGGTATCCTCCCAGTCTTGTGAGGATATCTCTAATAAACCATTGACGGGCAAGTAGCACAGAGACAAGATTAGGAGGCTATCGTGAGACGGTTTGAAAGAAGGTATATGCGACGACTGCCTTTTTTAGGATTGGTCGTAGTTGCGTTCTTGATTGTAACGGCTGTTCCTGTTATTGCCCAGCATCGTCCAATCCTCTCCAGCCTCCCTACACTGAATGAAGTTGTTAATGTTAAGGAGAACGTTCAACCTCTAAAGTCCAACGATGCACCCATCCTATTGACTCAAGGCAAGAGCAACTATGATACCGGACGGTTTGCCGATGCCCTTGTCGCACTAGAACAAGCACACTTCGCTTACGAGCAAGCAGGCGATCGCCTTTTTTCAGCAATCAGTTTAAATTATTTGTCGTTGGCGTATCAAAAGTTGGGGCAATGGGAACGAGCAGAAGCTGCCATTACACAAAGTCTCGACGTACTGCGTTCCTTACCTAATGCGGCGATCCTCGCTCAAGCTTTAACTACGCGAGGCAGTATTCAACTGGCAACCGGACAAACAGAAGCGGCTCTTCAAACGTGGCAAGATGCAGAAAAGGCTTATGTTCAAGCGGACGATGAAATAGGAGTGTTGGGAAGCAAAATCAATCAGGCTCAGGCATTGCAAAGCTTAGGAATGTTTAGGCGATCGCAAACTCTTTTAGAACAGGTACAGCAGGCGATCGCATCCCAACCCAACTCTTTAGTAAAAGCAACAGGGTTGCGTAGCTTGGGACTTGTTTTACAAGCTGTTGGCAATCTGCAAGACTCTCAAACCGTTCTAGAAGAGAGTTTAGCAGTTGCGCGAGCGATCAATTCGACCTCAGATATTAGTGCTGCCCTATTGAGCCTAGGCAATACAGTACGCGGCTTAGGAAAGATACAGGAGGCATTGCAGTACTATCAACAAGCCGCTACAACAGCAACTAACCCTCTGTTGCAACTCAAAGCACAACTCAATCAACTCAAGCTACTGATTCAGTTGCAAGAGTTAACCCAGGCTCAAGCATTATTACCCTCACTTCAAACCCACCTGTCCAGCCTGCCTCTTAACCGAGATGCTATCTATGCTCGTGTTAATTTGGCAGAAAGTCTCATGCAGCTTGTAGGGACGCAAGACATGCCCCCTCAACAAGACATTGCCCAACTGTTAGCCAAAGCTGTTCAAGATGCCAAATCCTTAAATGATTCAAGAGCAGAATCTCTCGCCTTGGGAAGCTTGGGGAAATTGTACGAACAAACTCAGCAACTGGGCGAGGCTCAACGCTTAACTCAACAGGCTCTACTTTTATCTCAGACTATTAATGCTACCGATATTTCCTATCAGTGGCAATGGCAACTGACACGAGTTCTGACGCGCAGGGGCGAGATTGAAAATGCTATCGCAGCCAATCAACAAGCCGTTGATAGTCTCAAATCGCTACGCGGCGATTTAATGGCGATGAATTCTGATGTTCGCTTTTCCTTTGAACAGGAGATTGAACCCATCTACCGCCACCTCGTCAGCCTCTTGTTGCAACCTTCTTACCAAGGGGGGGATGGGGAGGTAAGTCAAGAGAATCTCAAACAAGCGCGAAACGTGATTGAATCGCTCCAGCTAGCCGAACTAGAAAACTTCTTCCGTACCGCTTGTTTAGATGCTAAAGCCGAGCAAATTGACACGGTAATCGAGAAAAGCGATGCCAGAGCAACCGTGATTTACCCGATTATCCTACCCGATCGCTTAGCCGTTATTGTGTCTGTGCCTGGACAACCCTTGCGTCACTACAGTACAGACTTGCCTCAAGCCGACGTGGAAGAGACAATTAGCCAAATGCGGCAGGCAATGAGTCCCGCCTTATCTAACAGAAATCGACTTCGCGTCTCCCAAAGCCTTTATAACTGGCTCATCCGCCCTATAGAAGCATCGTTGGCGGAAAATAGCATTAAAACATTAGTGTTTGTTCTTGATGGCGTGTTGCGGAATGTGCCAATGGCTGCCCTCCACGACGGTCAACAGTATTTGATTGAAAAGTATAGTGTTGTCTTAACGCCAGGGTTGCAATTACTCGAACCGCGATCCCTCAAACAAGTCCAACTTCGCTCCCTCACTGGAGGCTTAACCGAGTCCCGTCTTGGCTTCTCGGCATTACCGGCAGTTGAACAAGAAGTTGAACAGATTAGTACGAACATCCCTTCGCAAGTTCTTCTCAATGAAGCCTTTACGCGCACTACTCTCGAAAACAGGCTTACTACCCTTCCCAATACTGTCGTTCACCTTGCTACTCACGGTCAGTTTAGTTCTAAACCCGAAGAAACGTTTCTGTTAACCTGGGATGGGCGTCTGGGCGTCAACACCCTAGCTGAAGTCCTGAAAAGCAGAGAACAACGGGATACTGAACCTATTGAACTCCTCGTTCTCAGTGCTTGTGAAACTGCCATAGGAGACAAACGAGCGGCTTTAGGGTTGGCTGGATTAGCTGTACGTTCGGGAGTTCGCAGTACTATTGCGACTCTGTGGTCGGTCAAAGACCAATCCACAGCTGAGTTAATGGTAGAGTTTTACCGCCATCTTGTCCAAATTGATGGCAATCGAGCTGAGGCACTCCGTCAAGCTCAACTATTACTACTCCAACAAAACAAGTATCAACATCCCTATTTCTGGGCTCCCTTTGTTTTAGTGGGTAATTGGCTGTAATGTCGAGCCGTTGCTTTGAGAGAATGCGCTTAATCCTCAATCGATGAAGAATTTATAAAGTCGATCCCAAAATAGCTGAAAGTTTTATAAGATTTAGCCAGTGTCTATCTTAAGGTAGATGCTCCATTGTCAATGTCATACTAGATCCGGTTTTATTAGACTACTTCTGAATTTACCAAACCCGCTTTAAACATGAGAGTTTATAAATAAGGTTTTTTCTATGAATCGGTCTAATTTTCGCCTCTTTTTAACTCTCTTCCCTGCAATTGTATTGTTAGAACTAGTAATCTCTCCGAGCTTAGCCGTACCACCTCAACCCTTTGAACATTTTAAATCCAACCCATCTCTCCCACCACCTAAGGGAGATGCTCCAGATGACACAGCAGGAGGAAGTTCCCGTGATGGAGCCTATTGCAGCGAGGATTCTGTTATAGAAGGTGGAAGGGGTTTCACAGCTTTGATGCCAGCCTATTCTGAAACAAATGCAGAACGCCCAACATTCTCACTTTATATTCCTCGAACCGTTGCCAAAAAACTGTTTATTAGCCTAAAAGATTCTGAGGAAAATTACTATTATCAAACAACAATCTTACTACCCGAGCAATCGGGCGAGTTTAGGCTGCGATTACCAGCGGATGCACCGACAATGGAAATGAATAAGGAGTATACGTGGTCTGTGGGCTTAATTTGTCAACAAGTGTTCGATCCCACCGATCCTATGCTGACAGGAGTGATTAAGCGGGTTGGACCAAGCCCAATTACACAGAATGCTCGATTCTAAATCCTGAACGCGACCTCTTATAGAACCCATTTGAGATCTAATCATTCGCTAATCGCTTGAGCATGAGTCGAATGAAACAGAGATTGAGCTTTGTAGTGGCATGGCTCAGGGAGTGAAGTTTGTGTTGAGGCAAAAGAAAGACACAAGTTTTCGCCAAAAAAAGCAGAAATTTAAGAGCTTGTCAACCGTTAAGATAGCACCCGGACAGCGACAATTCTTGTCAGAGATTAACATCACTCAGAAAAAAGGATTTGGTCGGTTTAACTTAGCTGTGTATTGGAATTTCTGTAAAAATGCTGTAAAGCACTCGGTATTGAGATGAGAAAACTCTGAGAAGAATTTTCTTCCTCCTTGCGGTTCCACAGCCCCGTAGACATAATAACATTCAAACTCGTCTTGGATTATTCCAATGGGTTTAGTTCCGAAAAGAATTAATTTTCTTCGCTTAACTGTTTTCAATCATAAAAGAGGGATGAGAATCAGTAGACCCCCTTTGGGAAGACTGCCAGCCAATAGCAGCTAACAAAAAAAGAAGCAAGCTTTAGAAGACGAGAGAGTTCGTAATGCTAAGGAATCGAAGGCTAAACTTAATAACTCTAAGGGATGACCAGGGCAGAATTTAAAGTTCTATGAAGGGGTTACACTAAACCAGATTGTCACCAACTCGGTTGAGCTTAATCCCGAAATATTGCTGATATAAATCGCAGCTAAGCGTAACTCGATTTTCTACCAGCTTGACCAGTCCCATACTCTGTAACTTAAATCCTTGCACCTGCTCTAACTCTACTGGCTCCGTCGCGCTTAAGACTCGACTAAAAGCAGCAGTTAGCTCTGGGTTCTGTTGTAGATTCTTCAGGTATCGGTGCAAGTGATTGCTAAAAATTCCTGTATCTGTTGCCGCAGTTTTTAATAGCTCTTCTAAGGTCAGTTCCTGTCGTGCCAGGTAGTATAACGTTAATCGCACTAAATAGGGATGACCCGCTACGAGCTGCATTAGCTGAGCAAGCTGGTCAGCGTTCCACCTCAGTCCATGAAGCTGAGCTAAGTCCTGTATTTGTTGTGGGGTCAGCGGTTCTAAATCAATTCCCAACCCCACATTAAACGGAGATTGATTGATATCTAAAGGAACATAGACTTCGGTGGATTGCACCAACACTAATCGGAGTTTTTGCCAGATTGGATCGACTTTGGCTCTTTCATGCCAAGACCGCAGCAGAATGAGAAATTCTTGAGCAATGGTAGCTCTCTCAAACAGTACGCTCACTTCCTCTAACGCCAGGACTATTGGAGTCGTTATTAGCTCTAAGAGATATTCCTCAATATAAAGAGTGCAGCTCATCTTGCTACCCAAATCTTCATCCCAATACTCGTCAAGCTTGGGTTCTAGCTTCAGTTGTCGAGTTAGGTTAGCACACAACCAACGCAACAATTTATTGAGATTGCTCAGAACAGTTTCTTCGGCTTGCTGGAAATCCAACAGCGCGGTTTTGTAATCCTGCTCGATGGCGCGCACAAGAATCCGATTTGTGAGAGATGTTTTGCCTATCTGTCTGGGACCTTTGATTCGGATCAAGGCTCCTGGTTTGAGCAGCTCCTGATAGCATCGGGAGTCATGGGGGATTCGCTCTACGTAAAACGGAGAATTTAGAGGCACGCTCCCATCTGGGAATTCTAGCTCGACTGCTGCTAGAGGATTGTTTAAGTTGTGGACAGGATCAGCTAGCGTTCTGTTTTGATTCTTCGGTTGCTGAGAGCTAGGAGGTTCAATCAGTGGTAGAGTTGTGGCTTCGCTAGGTTCTTCAACGGGCTGATTGTAGCGATTTCCCACAAAAATTTCAGCCATGAGCAACTCTTGGTGGTTCGGATAGACTCGGGATACCATTCGCCTCTCTAGTACAGAGCGAATATTCGTCTTGGTAACTTTTTCTTCCAATCCTCGGGAGAGGAGCCTCCATAACCGAGGAGCTACCACTTGCTTGATGTAGTTAGGTGAATATCCATACTCTTGGGCCATCTGATCATAGGTTTTTTTAGTCTCCTGCCACGATTCCCGAAGGATGACCCTTTGCAGATCGCTGAGATGTTCCCCTGTCTCGCTATAGACTAGCTGATTGGCGAATGCTAAAACTACTTCAATGCCCATCATTGGTTTTGTTAAATACTTTGGACTTTATTATCTAGCTATTATGCTAAGTTATCGCCAAATTATCTCAACATCCAATTGAGAAAAGATTGACTCTTAAGAAACACATTCGGTAGGGTTGGAAATAGGGATGAGTTCTAAGCCAAAAGCCTGAGCTTTTTTCTTCAGGTTGTGCAACATCCGGTCGCGGTAGCGTTGTTCAAAAGCATCAAGGTCAGGGTCAGTGTAAGCATCGCCAGATGTCCAAAGGCGGTAAAAAATACGGGCTTGCTTTGTGAGCGGCAGCAGTAATCGCCTTTGGCGCACCCAACCGTGCTTGCATACGACGGTAAAATGCTCCCAAAGCCGAATGACTACGGCAAAGAGTTTGTGCTGCCATCCGAAACGCATTGGCGGCGATTAGCAACAGGACGGGTTTTGGAACTTTTGACTTTACCGCCAGTAACGCGACTATAGCGCTACGCGCATACGTTAGGACAATTTTTAAAGGCAGCATCCACGCATTCTCTGACGGTTTGAAATTCCTTTAATCTCTGTTTCATCCATGTCTTTAAAACAGCCCACCAGTTTTCAATCTTGTTCAAATATGGAGAATATGGGGGCAGATACCAAATTTCGCATCCGGCTCCTTCGACGATTTCCTTGATAGATTCCCCTTGATGAAAGCTGGCATTATCAATAATAATAATGTCTCCCGGTTCTAGCTGAGGGAGCAAACAATTCTTTAACCAAGTTTCAAATAAATCTTTATTACATGAGCCTTCAAAGGTTAAAGGAGCCAGTAATTGACCTTCTTTCAATGCTGATAGCCAACTGACTCTTTCTCTTTTTTTACCGGACTTGAGAGGATAACACCTTTCCCCTAAAGGGCTGTATCCATACGGGTAATCCTCTCGATTATCTCGCTCCGGCCTCATCTACATAAACTTTTTTCCGACTTTCTATTAGCTCTAGTTTTTGAATAAATTCTCGTCTTTTTTCTTCATCCCTTTCCCTGTATCCATAAGTTTTTTTTAATGTGTCGCAACTAATTTTAAAGAAACGACTTACCTCTATTTTCTTTTCTCCTCTTTTAACTGCTGCAACGGCTTTGGAGCGTAAATCGTAACTATAAGGTGCAGGCATAACTATTTTTTGCTACCCGTGATCTTAGTGTATCTTATCATGCTTTTGTCCTAATCATAGCGCGTAGCGCTATAGTAGCAGAGGTATTGAAGGTGTAGTCCTTGTTAATATCAACTGCTAGGTTTCATTCCAGTTCTTAGGTCTCGCGACCGTTGCTGAACTAGATCTGTCATCACGGCTAGCTGCAATCTCATAAAGTCATTAATGTCTTCCTGGTTGTAGCGGGTGGTTTGGAGCAGTAATCGTAGTTGCTCTTCTGCTTCAATTGTTAAAGCGCTGGTTTTAAAGGCTTGTTGCACAATTTGATGGATTGAAGTCATGCTCCTTCTTCCTGATTTAAGTTATCCCTTCCCCTAAAGTTTACACAGCTTAAATAGAACACTTAATAGTGTAATGATACAGATTTAACTGAAATCTCTAAATTTATAAAAATTGATAAAAATTGATCTATTCTTGACGAGTTGCTCTCAAGAGTTTTATTTCAATTCATAGAAACAGAAAAGTGTCAATTCATATAAATCAAGAAGTGTAGGATTGTGACCGTTGTACGGATGAATAATTAACTAAATTAACTAAGCAGTAAAGTAGTACAGTGATCAAGAAGGCTACTGGAGGTCATATTTTTCCCATGACCCTCTCCACTTTTACCCCGATAATTTATCCTGAAAGTAATGGTTAACTCTTGGTGGACAATATCATCCCATTGTGCTTGATTGTCACTATTCCAGGAGAAGTCGATTTACTGTTTAGCAATAACTCAGCGTCGTTATTGCTAAAACTCGTCCTAGTGGCCTATCAGAGGCGACCTTTGATTCCTACCTTTTCCTAACTCCTAACGTCTGAGCTAATGATTCATTATCAAGTTGGTGGTAGTCTTAAGCATGATGACCCCACCTATGTCATTCGACAAGCAGATTCCCAGCTTTACGAAGCACTAAAAGCGCAGGAATTTTGTCGTGTCTTCAACTCCCGACAAATGGGTAAATCATCCCTTCTAGTCCGAATCAAGCATCGTCTCGAAGCCGAAGGATTTCGCTGCGGTGTTCTCGACATGACGAGTATCGGGAGTGAAAACACTACCCCAGTGCAATGGTACAAGGGAGTAGTGACCCAGTTATGGTTAGCATTCAAACTGCGGGAAAAATTTAATTTAAAAGCCTGGTGGCAAGAAACGCAAGAACTTTCTTTAGGGCAAAGATTCATCCATTTTATTAATGTAGCTTTGCTCGAACAATTACCGGATGATAAATTTATTATTTTCATTGATGAAATTGATAAAATTATTAGTTTAGATTTCTCCCTTGATGATTTCTTCTGTGCGATTCGCTATTGCTATAACCAACGAGCCATTTCTCCAGATTATAATCGCATCACATTTGCTCTATTTGGAGTCGCCACTCCATCTAACTTGATTCGAGACAAAATCAATAATCCTTTTAATATTGGAAAAAATATAGAAATTCAGGGATTTACCGAAGAAGATGCATATCCTCTTCTGCGAGGATTAAAGGAGAACGTTAATAATCCAAAGGCTGTTTTGAGAGAGATACTATCCTGGACATCAGGACAGCCATTTTTAACCCAAAAGCTTTGTCAACTAGTGTGTCAGATTTGTCAAGAGACAGAGAATGGGACGTTAACTATTCCTCCCGGTAAGGAAGCAGGTTGGGTTGAGAGTTTGGTGCGATCGCATATTATCGACCACTGGGAATTCCATGACGATCCAGAACATTTAAGAACCATTCAGAATCGAATCCAGTACAATAGCCAACTGGCGGGCAGGATACTAGGGGTTTATCAGCAAATTCTACAGGGTGTTGAAATACCAGTTGATGCATCGCGAGAAAAAATAGAAC
>DATNQL010000750.1:0-6647 GCA_036704025.1 Stenomitos sp. | reverse complement strand
GGGAATTTGAGAACTGGGGAACTCCAGAACTTTTTTGCTGGACATTCCATCATCGTTAACTCCCTCGCTATCAGCCCAGATGGACAAACCGCCGTTAGCGGTAGCCATGATAAAACCATCAAGGTGTGGGAAATCAAGACGGGACAGTTAATTCGCACGCTTACAACCCCTGATTCTCGCCCCATCTTCGCTGTTGCCATCAGTCCCGATGGAAAGACAATTGCCAGTGGCAGTGAGGACGGAGTCGTTAGGCTGTGGAATCTGGGCAGTGGAAAACTCATCCAAAGCTTGCCAGTTGGTTCAGCGTCCATTAATGTCGTCGCCTATAGAGCCAATGGACATACTCTCGTGAGTGGCAGTAATGATGGAACCATTCGGCTATGGGATGTTAGGACAGGAAAAGTGCTGCGGACTATGCTAGGGCATTCAGGGCCGGTGTATTCCCTTGCCTTTAGTTCGGATGGGCAGACACTTGTGAGTAGCAGCAAGGATGAGACGATTAAAATTTGGCGCGTGCCATAAAATCTTTCTACTTCATTGTGCTGGTAATGGAGGAGCGAAGGGTCACTGGTGCCGATCGCATTAAAGCACCGAGTCTGTGATGTTAGGAAGCCAAATACTAGGGTAACTTCGGGAGGGATTAAGGAAGCGATCATGCTAGGTGCGGCTTCCCTTTCCACTAATCCTGAAAGCTACACTAGCGATTGAAAGCGCGTTGCATCTGACCTGATGAGCCTCTGTATAAATCCCCAGTGTCAAAAGCCTGATAATTCTGATACTTTGCTGCGTTGTCAAAGCTGTGGTTCGGAATTACTGTTAGAAGGTCGTTATCGGGTACTGTGTTTATTGGGCGAAGGCGGTTTTGCTAAGACTTATGAAGTGAGCGATCGCACCAGCATAGCCAAAGTTCTCAAAGTCCTGAGCAAAAGTCAACCCAAACCTGTAGAGCAATTCCAGCGAGAAGCCAAAGTCTTAACTCGGCTAAATCATCCAGGTATTCCTCAAGCAGAAGAATACTTCACCTTTTTCCCTCAAAACAGCCAAGAACCAATGCCTTGTCTGGTGATGGAGAAAATTGAGGGAGAGAATTTGCAGGAGTGGTTAAAAAATAGAGGCGATCGTCCAATTACTGAAAGGTTGGCGGTTGATTGGCTGACTCAATTGGCAAACACACTGAATGAAGTCCATCAACAGCAGCTTTTTCACCGAGATATTAAACCATCAAACATCATGGTCAAGCCTGATGGTCAATTGGTGTTGATAGACTTTGGCATAGCACGAGAAATCACTGAAACATACGAACAACAAAAGGCAGCAGGGCAGGTTACAAGAGTGGTTTCCGATGGCTACTCTCCTTTAGAACAGGTCAATGGTGGTGCAGTTCCTCAGTCAGATTTTTTTGCCTTGGGTCGTACTTTTGTCCATCTCCTGACGGGAATACACCCTCTTGACCTTTGCGATTCGTATCGCCATGATATCTACACCGATGAGTTGGAGGATTGGCGTGATAAAGCACCTCAAATTTCCCCCCTGCTAGGAGATTTTATCGACCAACTCATGGCACATCCAATCCAGAAGCGCCCACCGGATACTCAGACGATTTTGGAACGGCTGGCAGAAATTAAGGAGACTTTGTATCCTGCAAAACAATCTAAAATCAAGCTGTCCAGCTCCCAAAGTTCATCGAATTGGCAGAAGATATCATTAGCCTATACTCTTGGCGGTTGGGTTTCTGGACATTCAGATGCTGTTTGGTCTGTGGCAATTAGTCCTAATGGGGAGATTTTGGCTACTGGAAGCAATGACAAAACTATTAAACTCTGGGATCTGAAAACTGGGCAAGAAATTCAGACTCTTACCGCTCATTCAGGCAGTGTTCGTGCGGTAGCAATTAGTCTTAATGGAGAAACTCTCGTTAGTGGTAGTGCTGACAGTACCATAAAAATTTGGAATCTAAAGACTGGAGCAATAGTTCATACTCTCACAGGCCATAAAGGCTGTGTTTGTTCAGTGGCAATCAGTTCTGACGGGCAGACCTTAGCCAGTGGGGGTGAAGACACAACCATCAAGGTTTGGAACTTGAGTACTGGACAAGAAATTCGCACTTATACGGGGCATTCAGACACTGTTTTGTCTGTTGCCATTTGTGCAAGAAAACAAATCTTATTCAGTGCTAGTTTGGATGGTACAGTTAAGTTATGGCCAGGGGGGAATAATTGTATAACTCAGGCTCGAAGAAATGTTATTTCTTGTGTAGCTGTTAGTATTGACAATCAACTTCTAGCTAGTGGCAGTCATTCACAATGGGCACCAGGTGAAGGTGACATTCAATTTTTTAATCTTAACACTGGAAAAGTTCGTAGGCTATCTGGATATTTAGGTGATGTTAGGGCTATCGCAATCAGTCCAGATAGTCGAACTCTAATTAATGGTACTTCAGATGGCAAGATCAAAATTTTGGATCTCAAGAGTGATAAAGTAATTTGCACTCTTTCTGAACACCTAGATGTAGTTGCCTCTCTCGCAATTAGCTCAGACGGGAAAACTTTAGCCAGTGGAAGTTTTGACGGTACGATTAAGGTGTGGCGAATACAGTAGAAAAGATATGTAAAAATATACTCGTATTGCTCTTAAATTTTATATAATGACCCTCCAACCTGATGCCAAAATTTTGGCTTATTGGCAAATAGTGATAACTTTGAATTTATAAAATTTTGTAAAACAAGATATACCTCAATATGCTCTGTCTGAGCAATACACTCTTTGGAAGCGAGAGAATGAACTGTATAAGGTTCTGAGTATACTCAAGAATCTGGGTTAACTCATTCGCCGATCGCTATGTCTCATCGCCCCATCTACCTCGACTGCCACGCAACCACGCCCCTCGATGAACGGGTATTAGAGGCGATGTTGCCCTACTTCAAACAACATTTTGGCAATCCCGCTAGCAGCAGTCATATTTACGGCTGGGAGGCTGAAGCCGCCGTTCAACGCGCCAGATCTATCCTGGCAGATGCCATTCACGCCACGCCGGAAGAAATTGTCTTTACCAGTGGTGCCACAGAGGCGAACAATCTAGCGATTAAAGGTGTCGCTGAAGCCTATTTCAGCAAAGGGCGTCACCTTATTACCGTACAAACCGAGCATAACGCGGTGCTTGACCCCTGCCAGTACCTCCAATCTTTGGGGTTTGAGGTAACATTCCTGCCTGTACAGGGGGATGGATTAATTGATTTGACTGAGTTAGAAAAAGCGATTCGTCCCGATACGATTTTAGTGTCGGTGATGGCGGCGAATAACGAAATTGGAGTATTACAGCCGTTAGCGGAAATAGGGGCAATTTGTCGCCAGCATCAAGTCCTTTTTCATACGGATGCGGCTCAAGCGATCGGGAAAATAGCTTTAGATGTCGAGCAGATGAAAATTGACTTGATGTCCCTCACAGCCCATAAGGTTTATGGCCCAAAGGGAATTGGGGCATTATATGTCAGACGCCGTAACCCTAGAGTTCGGTTATCCCCCCAAATCCATGGTGGGGGACACGAACGAGGAATGCGCTCTGGTACGTTATGTACGCCTCAAATTGCGGGGTTGGCGAAGGCGGTTGAATTAGGGCTGGAAGCACAGGAAACGGAGTCAAGACACCTGACCCAGTTACGCGATCGCCTATGGCAACCATTGAGTCAACTGGAAGGAATTTATCTCAACGGTCATCCGACTCAGCGACTATCAGGAAATCTTAACGTTAGTGTAGAGGATGTTGATGGTTCTGCGCTGCTGTTGGGATTGCAGCCTGTGGTGGCGGTTTCTTCGGGTGCGGCTTGCTCCTCCGTCAAAACCACTCCCTCTCATGTCCTACTGGCTCTGGGGCACTCGGAACAACTGGCTTATGCCTCGGTACGATTTGGGATCGGACGCTGTAATACAGCCGATGAAATAGATTGTATCGCTCAACACACAATCGCCACGATTCAGTCTCTGCGACAATCACAAGCTGCCAGTTTTCGTAAAGCGGTAAAATGAAGTAAAGTATTGGTTAAGGGTCAAGCCAAATGTCGCCAGCGTGGGGCGAAGGGCGGCAATATTAGGAAGGGCGCGAGTATATCCAGAGCGCGGCTACTAACTCAAATGAAGTGGCATCTGAGGAACAGCGCGGTATAATACACCATCATAGGAACAGTTGCTGATCAGGAATAGTTGCTGATCCAAGTTCCAGAGGTCTTCACCCCTGTAAACTAGCAGTAGATGCTGAATGCAACTGGTTCGCTCTTCCAGATTTTCTGCTCACGCCTTTAAAATTCCAATGTTTACCCTTTGTGGAAGGGTAGGTTATTGGATAATCACTCGTTAGGAAAATTTGACCAACAGGAGTGTCGAGATTATATTCAGTCACTCTTCGGTTCAAAAGCTCTATTTTTTCTAGATGAAGCTAGAGATTTCGCATACACAGTTATTGACACAGTTATCTTGGGTAGCCGAAGCAAGAGGGACAGAAATCCTCAGTACCTAAGCTTGCTGCCAATTTTTGAGGAAATTGAATGCCAAAGCAAATTATTATTGCAGAGCAACACCGTCTTGCTGCTGTCTTTTGGGAAGATCAAATTCAAGAACTCGTGGTGGCAACCGGTAACCACCAAGTGAGTGATATTTATCTTGGTGTTGTAGAAAATGTATTACCGGGGATAGATGCGGCTTTTGTAAACATTGGTGACCCAGAGCGGAATGGCTTTATTCATGTCACCGATTTAGGTCCTTTGCGTCTGAAACGCAGTGCGGGGGCGATTACCGAACTGCTGACTCCCCAACAAAAAGTCTTAGTTCAAGTGATGAAGGAGCCGACGGGCAATAAAGGCCCTCGGCTGACTGGTAATATCAGCTTACCGGGTCGTTATTTGGTACTGATGCCTTATGGACGGGGCGTCAATTTGTCCCGGCGGATTAAGAATGATAACGAACGCAACCGCCTGAGAGCGCTGGCTGTCCTGATCAAACCGGCGGGCATGGGGTTGTTGGTACGAACCGAAGCCGAGGGGAGAGCGGAAGAGGCGATCATTGAGGATTTGGAAGCCCTGCAAAAACAATGGGAATCCATTCAACAGGAAGCTAATTCCACAAGGGCACCCGCCTTACTGAACCGTGATGATGATTTTATTCAGCGCGTCCTCCGAGATATGTATACGGCGGATGTGAATCGAATTGTGGTCGATTCCCACACGGGAGTTAAGCGGGTCAAACAGCACTTAGTCAGTTGGAGTGGAGGCCGATCACCCGAAGGGGTTTTAATTGACCATCATCGCGATCGCATTTCGATTCTGGATTACTTCCGGGTAAATGCGGCGATTCGAGAAGCACTCAAACCCAGAGTGGATTTGCCTTCTGGGGGTTACATCATCATCGAACCGACGGAAGCTCTGACGGTGATCGATGTGAACTCTGGTTCCTTTACGCGATCGGCAACGGCACGAGAAACCGTACTCTGGACTAATTGTGAAGCGGCAACAGAAATCGCCCGTCAATTGCGCCTGCGGAACCTAGCGGGTGTAATTATCGTTGACTTCATTGACATGGACTCCAGGCGAGATCAGTTGCAGGTCTTAGAACACTTCAACAAAGCCTTGAGATCGGACAAAGCTAGACCACAGATTGCCCAACTTTCGGAACTCGGCTTAGTCGAACTCACCCGCAAGCGTCAGGGTCAAAATATTTACGAGTTATTTGGTCAAACTTGTGCGGTTTGTGGCGGTTTAGGGCATACAGTCCGGCTTCCCGGTGAGACGGAACGCGAACGTCCAGCCAAGGAATTCGTTGAACCGGCTGTGCCTGCGATGCTCCGGGAATCTCGGACAATAGAAATTCCTGAGCCACTGGATCTTTCTCCAGTCGATGACGCCGAGGACGTAGACTTGGTGCATCATCCGAGCTATCAAGAACGGGGGCTACCCAATACCCCCAATAACCGCCGTCGCCGCCGACGTCGTCTCGATGAACCCGTCGCCAAGGAAGAATCACTGACGACGACAAAAGTTAGCCCTCGCCCAACACCTATCCTCTCCGGGAAGTCAGAAGCGACGCCAGACGGTGAGCTTTTAGAACTAGGGGAACGCACGGTCAAACCCCAACTCATCAAAACCCCTAAAGAAATAGACCCACCCGAAGTCGTAGCCATCGAGATGTCCCCAGAGGAACAAGATGTTTATGCTTTGATGGGTATTTCTCCTCTGGTACGGTTAAACCGAGAGATCAGAAATCCTAAATCCGTGATTCTTTCAGTGGTACTGCCTGGAGAATCAGGCCAAACCGCAGAGGAGAGCGAGGAACTTGCCGAATCGTCTTCTGTGCCATCCAGCTTGACACTAACGCCCGATTCAGTTCAACACTCAGCACCTGTGATTAGAGCCTCTGCTGTGGCTCCGGCTGATGAAGAGGCAGATACATCAGAACCCTTGCTAGTCACTTCCTCGTCTGAGACATCTGAGCTAGACATGCCATCTGATTCGACGGCTATCGGTGAATCTGACAGCAACCGCCCTCTGATCCGCCGCCGCCGCCGTCGCTCTTCGGCGACAGATGGTGAGGATTCGACGGCTAGTTAAACCAACATCGTGCCTTACAGCGGCAAGCTTGATGTGAGAAGAAAGGGAGCGGAA
>DATNQL010000749.1:0-3409 GCA_036704025.1 Stenomitos sp. | reverse complement strand
TAGTGAGGAGGGGGTTTGGGGGGAAACCCCCCAATCTGGGTTTTTCTAAGAAACGATCACCGTTCCCTTAAGTCAGTGATAGTCATCCTAAGCCACTTCAGTAACACGGAAAATTTTGCCACCCGTCTTCTGAATATTTTGAATCTTCTGAGATAGCTGGTTATATCCCACTTCAAAGGTTGTCACACTTTGGGTGACACGAGGCCCATCATTAACTTGGGAAACTGCAATACGGAACCGTTTACCCGTATTGCTGTAAACACCGGAAGTGCCGGATGGGGCAACAATCTTGGTCGGCAAATTACCGCCAATGTCACTGATCAGCTTTGCCGATTTACCCACATCATTGGCGGCGAATCCTCGCATCAAGGTGAATGAGCGGTTAAACCCAACATTCTTAATGCCGGGTTGGGTGCGATTGCCACGGGCAGAAGGCACTAAATGTTCACCAAAATTCCGGATATATTCGTCGCTGTCAATATAGGAGTTGATTTCAGCTTCGTAGCCCTGTTGATGATAAATTTGTACATGCTCCGCAATTTCTGATTGGTCTTGGGGCGCACGACCAAGGAGATGCTTAAAGTTTAGTTCGATGAAACGGTAGGGGGAAGAGGTTTCAAAGCAACGGGAGCGGTATAAATCCGATTGAGCGACGGCTCGAACAAAATTTCTAACCGTAATATCGCCGTTTCGGAATTGAGACTCTACACTCGTCAGTCGTTGGCTATCGAGTACATGAGCATTCCCTAACACTTGTCGATAGACTGCCCGGATGATGGCTTGCAGATCCTCGTCAGTAGCGTTGGGACGCAGTTCAACGGATTCAGATTCAATCCAAAGAGCCATATTCAATACCTCCTGCAACAATTTTGTGGTCAAGGTTTATCAAAAAGCGGGATATTCAAAAAGACAATTTCAATGGGGTGAGCCTTGCTCACCCAATGACAGAGTTACGCTATTTCGCTAATACTGACGATTTTGCCGGAGGTGCGGTTAATGCGTTGGATTTGAGGGGTCATCTTGCTGGCGGGAACAATATATTCAGTGACACTGATCCGCCGGGGGCTGTCAAATTTTGACCCCGACACCACAATTTTGAACCGTTTTTCGGTACCGGAGCCAATCACTGTTGCCGAGGCGGGTTTAATCGCATTGGCACTGTTGGTGGCAACCGCATAGACAAGCTGCGATGCTTGTACAGCGCTATCAACTTGAGCCGGTCCACGATCCAGTGCAAACATCCGGTTGTAGCCCACCTGCTTGGAGTTTGCCTCGCTGCTTCTGCCCCGATAGTAAGGCACAATATTTTCGCCAAATGCCGCTTGATATTCGCTGCTGTCGATGTAGGAATCGATTTCGGAGTCGTAGCCTTCGGCGACACAGCGCACAATATGCTCGGACAGTTCTCTTTGATCCTGAGGTGCCCGACCGAGTAAGTGTAGAAAGTTGAGTTCCACAAAGCGGTAGGGAGCGCAGGATTCAAAGTAGCGGGTACGGTAAAAATCCGACTTGGCAACCGCACGGACAAATTCCCGCACGGTGATGGAGCGATCGCACAACTGGGACTCTGCTGTCACCAATCGCTCACTCTCCATGACATGAGGATTGCCTAGCACTTGCTTGTATACGGCTCGGATGATCGTTTGGACTTCCTCTCGATCGCTAGTAGACCATAATTCCAAAATGGTAGAAGATGCCATGAAAACCTCTTTCCTCAAAAACTGTAAGCTTGAAGCTGAATTTACACAGATATGATGCTGGCAATCACACCACCCTGTTGGTGGATTCGTTGGTATTCCTGAGAGAGTTTGTCGTAAGGCACCAGAAACACTTGATTAGCGCGGCGGAACTTGGAAACACTATTAAAGGTTTTTGCCCGATAGCCTGTGACTTCAATGCGATAAACTTTGCCACCCGAGCTGGCATCCACACCTTGACGACTGCGGGAACCAATGGGGGGTGTGCGGAAGGTGGCACCACTTCCAGCCGGTGAAATCACGGCTGTGGGAGTACGCTGAATGACCAGAGCATTGAGCTTGGGACTCTTACCCGCTAAATCGCCTTTCAAGCTGCTACTGGCAGCACCCCGCACCAACTGAAAGGTATGGGTAAACTGCACCATGCTCTGGCAGGCATCTGTTTTATAGCCCCGGATGTAAGGAACAAAGTTCTCTCCAAAGGTGGTTTGATACTCATCGCTGTCGAGGTAAGAATCGATCTCGGCCTCAAAGCCTTGAGTATCCAGAATCGTACTGTGCATCCGCATTTCTTCCAGATCCAAGGGTGGACGACCGAGTAGATGCCGGAAGTTGAGTTCGATCGCCCGATAACGAGCACAACTGCTAAAAAAGCGGGAACGATAAAGCTCGGACTTAGCGACGGCGCGGACAAACTCTCGCACACTCAGTTCACCCCGCTTAAACTGGGATTCGGGGACAGTTAGACGCTCACTTTCCATCACATAAGCATTCCCCAGTACTTGCCTGTAGACTGCCTTAATCAGGGTTTCGGCTTCTTCGATTGAGCGACCGGGTACCCACTCAATGGGAGGGGTTTCATCAAACAGGCTGACCCCAAGGCGCGAAGCTGGTCCAAATGGCATTATACGGTACTCCTGGTTAACGAAGGATTTTAAGAACTTGTTTCAAGATGTGAAGAAATCTCAGTTGACTACCCAGCTCCATCAACCAACTGAATGAATCTGCTGAGTAGACTAATTGCCAGTCTTTATCAAGATAGTACTGACTTTACAGGCGTTCAAGCCATTGATGCCTTTAACTAGGCTTTGTTATGACTGATTTTCTTATAGGGAAGCAATTATGAATATCAAGATTTGTAAATCTTAACGATATGGCGCAAGCTGTGAAAACAGCGATTTTATGGATTGCATCGGTTAGCATCGCACGGCTTTATTCACGAATTTTCAAAATGTACCACTTGTCAAGCGACTGTAACTTTTGTTAACTTGAAGGCAATAGGCTAGATAACACAAATGTTGCGAAACACTAAAAGAGAGTAGAAGCTATGGAAATCCCAATGGAGCTTAGCATAGAGCAAAAATTCAACCTCAAACTGTACGAGGAGCAGATTAAGGCATTAAGTCCAGAGGAATCTCAGAAATTCCTGCTGGAGGTACTGCGTCAATTAATGGTCAAAGACAATATGCTCAAACATCTGCTCAAGCAAAGTTAGGTGAAGATCGAGAGTCTCAGGCAAAAAACAGTAGATTATCCCCCCATTTCGCTCCTCAACCCTGTCCAGCAATCCTTAAAATCCATCATCCTCATCCCCAGTCAGGCCATCCTCACTGGGGATAATTTTTAGGGTGTTAAGGATTGTTACTTTGTTTCTCATAACTGAGACGGAGGTCGGCATGGTCTTTTATGTTCTTTATTGTCTTGTTCGACCA
>DATNQL010000748.1:0-3583 GCA_036704025.1 Stenomitos sp. | reverse complement strand
TGACGCTGCGGAAGGCGGTGGAGCCATCCTACTATTCGATGAAGCGGATGCCTTGTTTGGCAAACGCTCTGATGTCAAAGATTCCCACGATCGCTATGCCAATATGGAAGTGAGCTACCTGTTACAGCGCATGGAAGCTTACCGAGGTTTGGCAATTCTTACCACGAACTTGAAGGATGCATTAGATACGGCCTTTCTGCGCCGCATTCGTTTCATTGTCCGGTTCCCCTTCCCAGACGCTACCCAACGTGCTGAGATTTGGCAGCGCATTTTCCCCCGTCAGACGCCGACCCAAGATTTAGATGTGAAGAAACTCGCGAAACTCAATGTGGCGGGGGGGAATATCCGCAATATTGCCCTCAATGCTGCCTTTTTAGCAGCGGATGCGGGAGAGCCGGTGGGCATGAAACACTTGTTGCAATCGGCTCAAAGTGAATACATGAAGTTGGAAAGACCGTTAACTGATGTTGAAGTGAAAGGTTGGGTCTAAGTTCTGCTCCCGTTGACCATGCCTACATTTTACGGCTGAGCACTCTGCTTTTGAGTCGGCTCTTTCTTAAGAGTTTGTTCGTAGTGACAAAATACTGATTGCCCAACCGGATACAATAATTCCTCTGTCATTTTCCAGGGTGATAAATCAATGGGTCGCGCTGAAAAAGTTGTATTGGCATACTTAGGTGGAGTCGATGCTTCTGTCTGTGTATGTTTTCTCCCTCTCAAACAGGAGTTGGTTCTTAATGACGCCGTAACTCTATCCGTCTGTCCATCAACGTCTACTCAGTCTTCGTAGGAGCAATCCGCTGTGGTTGCCCCATCTGGTGGGAGATCAGTAACCCGAAACGACTACAAGGAGGCGCTACTCCACCCCATTCAGATTTATCAACATTTAATGACAAAACACTCATGCATGAGTGTTCTTAGTTCGCAGTGCTACTTGAGAGGAAAATTACAGAATGAAAGCTCAGGATTTGAAAGGAAAAACGATCGCATTTGCAGGTTCTGGTGGTTTGGATAGCTGCACCATCACCCGTTGGCTGACCGATCAGGGGGTACGGGTTGTATGTTTTACCGCCGACTTAGGGCAACCGGATGAAGACGATACAGAAGCCATCCGTCAGCGAATGCTCTTAGCGGGGGCCGCAGATTTTGTGTTGTTGCCGGTGCGAGAAGCGATCGCACAAGCCGGTCTTAGCGTGATTCAATCTCAAGCGTGCTATGAGGGACGCTACTGGAATACAACAGGTATTGCCCGGTGTGTCCTTGCCAAAGCCATGATTCAGGCGATGCAACAGAAGGGACTGACCATTTTCAGTCATGGCGCAACCGGACGGGGTAACGACCAAGTCCGTTTTCAGCTCATCACCAATATGCTTGCTCCAGAGTTTGAGGTGTATGCACCTTGGCGGGACGAGGAATTTTTAGCCCGTTTTCCGGGTCGCAGTGAGATGATTGACTTTTGTGAAGAAAAGGGACTCTCCGTTTCTGCGACGAAAGATAAGCCTTATTCTACCGATGCCAATTTGCTGGGTCTCACTCACGAATCGGGATTACTGGAATCATTATCAACTCCGGCGCATTTTGTCAAGCCGATTATGGGTTGCTATCCGGCTGATGCTCCCGATCAAGCGGAAGAGTTCACGGTACACTTTGAGCAAGGTCGTCCAGTTGCGATCAATTCCACTCCTGTGGACTTAGTGGAAGCCTTTGTTCAGACGAATGCGATCGGTGGACGGCATGGCATCGGGATTGGTACTCATCTCGTGGAGAACCGCTTTGTAGGGATTAAATCACGGGGAGTTTATGAAAGCCCCGGTGTAGAAATCCTAGGAACTTGCTATGCCTTATTGCTGCAACTGATTTTAGATCGCCGTGCTCGTGAATTTTTTGACCAACTATCTTTATTAATTGCGAAGCAAATCTATCAAGGCTATTGGTTTGATTTAGCAACTCAGATGGCATTGCAAGCGATTCAACCCACGGCAGAATTGGCGACAGGCACGATTACTGTTTCTCTTTACAAGGGCAATATTTCGTTTGTTTCGGCAACGAATACATCTCATTCTTTGTACTCAGAAGAGAATGCCTCAATGGAAGGGATTGGGAGTTATAATCATGCCGATTCGGAGGGATTGTTACGGGTGTTGGGTGTCAGTGCGCGTGTGCTGGCGACGAGTGGTCAAATAAAGGATTAAAGCTTCAGTTCCCTTCTTTTATTGAGTGGGTGGTTTACCTAGAAGTTCAGGACTTATACCCTTTCACTTTAGCTGTGCTATAGATCGACCCCCTAGGGCGTGTTTTCAAACCTGGAGTCCGCCTAAATACCCCTTCAAAAGGGGGGCTTTGATTGGATTATCCCCCCTTCTTAAGGGGGGAATTAGCATTGTAAGCTGTGACGCATTTAAGAAAGCCTATTCCCACACCCTACACCCTACACCCCACACCCCTTATGACAATTTCGCTATGGCAATTTAGCTGCACATCAGCTTATCTGTATCCAGCATTGAGTGAATTGGTATTAGACAATGACAGGAAATAATTGCAGACGCTAAATTATCTATCTTGAGATGGTTGTCAGCGAATCAATTACTCCAAGGTTTGCCAAAGTTGCGGGTTCAGGACTATCTTTTTGTTAATTTTTATTCGCCTTTTGGCTACTAGTGTGGGGGGGATAATCCACACTAGTATGAACATCATGGCTCTAGGCTGAGAGGCAAAGTTGGCGATGGATACCCGACTGCAAAACCAGGCGAAAGCTCCTTCAGCGACTTCCGTTTCGCCTGTACAGACGGGCTTATTCCAGCCGCGTCCTTTTACTGAGCCAGAGCAAGAAGCGGTGGAAGCGGGCGACTTATCCCACCAGCCATCTAACCTGCAAACTCAACTGGAACCCGGTTCACGTTTCGGTCACAACTTTAGTCGAGTACAGGTACAGACCAGTACACCATCCACCATTCAAGCCCAGTTGGTCAATAGACAGCCAGAAGAGCAGCAGGACGAAGAGGACGCGAATGAGGTGGCACAGCCGCTCAAGATGATGGCTCCACCTGTAGGCGAGCCAATTGAGCGGAAATCCCCAGAAGAGCCGCTTCAAATGATGCCTCAGTGGGGCAAGCTCACTCCGATTATTCAACGCCAAGAGCAGGAAGACGAGCCAATTCAGATGATGCCTCAACTGGGGGTGTTTGCTCCAGTTATTCAACGTCAAGAGCAGGAAGACGAGCCGATTCAGATGATGTCTCAGCGGGGTATGTTGCAACGATTGCCCCAAGAGGAAGACGATTTATCCATGCAAATGATGCCCCAATGGGGTGTGATTCAACGGCAGGAGTCCGAAGTAGACGAAGAGCCGATTCAGATGAAATGGCTTCAGCCTAAGCTTGTGGTTGGCGCTCCAGGGGATAAGTATGAGCAGGAAGCCGACTCGGTGGCGGCTCAGGTGATGTCCATGAGCGTACCAGAGGCTAACCCAGGGGTAGTTCAGCGTCAGGGTGAAGAGGAAGAGCAGGAACCACTGGTGCAAAGGTCGCCTTTGGCAGACTCAATTACTCCCTTGGTTCAGCGCCTTCCTGAGGAGCAAGAGGAC
>DATNQL010000747.1:0-3296 GCA_036704025.1 Stenomitos sp. | reverse complement strand
AAGAGATGTTTCTGACCGTATTTTTTAGCTTCCTCTAACATCGTCTTAAGTTCAGGTCTGTCCAACTCTGATATGGGACGCTCAAAAAATGCCCCTCTTAAACCATATTTGATGACCCCTAATAATTCTCTTAACTTGAGAAATCCTTTTTCTTTATTATTCCAGTGTTCTGGAATTGCACTAATCCTGGGAAAAACAGTAAAACCATAAGCGCGGAAAGCAAGAAGCGTTCGCAACATATGTGGTTCATCAGTGACCAGAAGAATTTCCTTCACCCCCTGCGGTTGTAGTATCGCTGCCGAAAAGATTGCATTTTCTTCAGTGGTGAGTGAACAGTTTTCACCATCTATCGCCTGATCCGGAATGCCTTTTTCCTTGAGAAGTTGAACCAGGTGGGGAGCATCTTTTATACCACTGGCAAAAATTTTCGGTGCTCGTTCCGCTTGCCAAAGTTCAGCGACAGTATCAACTCTGGCATGCATCAAAGGCCATCCTCTGCCCACTACAACAATCGCATCCACGCGCTTACCCGGATCGGAGGGAAGAAACGCAACCATCGCTCGTTCTGCTGCAATGGGTAAAAGGGCTAAAAGTGCCGTTAAACCAAACAGCAATAAAAATCCTTTCGGGCTGCTGAACCAGCGTCTCCGCTCTGGATTTTTAACAATCCAAAGAATTCCGAAAAAAGCTATAACTAGGATGATTCCTAGCAGTACGGGTTTACTGAGCCATCGAAATGACCATAATTCGTTGTCTACAGGTACTTTGACCATTGAGCGAGTGCATAGATTTGACTCAAACATTGAGATTAAGCCCGGTAATCAATTATTGTTAGTCTGCTATAGCTTCTATCTCAACTTTAACCCTATAAATTGTGAGTGACAAATCTCTATTTTCTGATAAATTCATCTTGAAATGTCAATTCACTAACGAATTATATTGAATAATTCATTTTAAAAATCTTAGTTAAAAATTTAAAATGGGTCGATTTACGTAAAGTTTCAGTTAATTCATTTTCATTAAGGATATCTCTCCCTTTCCACGGTTCTTCTCCAAACAGAGGGCAAGCCTCTTGCCGATGGCGCTCTCGGAGTTCTCCTGTACAGCGCGGTCGTCTCTAGATGCTTTGCTGTCTTAAGCTGATGTGCAGCTAAATTGCCATAGCGAAATTGTCATAAGGGGTGTAGGGTGTGGGGTGTGGGGTGTGGAAATAGGCTTTCTTAAATGGAATGTCACTGACTTAAGCAAGAAGTACTCGTTCTTTGAAAAAAACCCAGATTGGGGGGTTTCCCCCCAAACCCCCTCCTCACTAAAGCTCCGGTGGGGGACGGAGTGCCTCCCCCAGACCTCCTCACTAAAGCTCCGGTGCACAAGGGTTGGTTGGTGAGCGAAGAAAGTTCTTAAGTCAGTGCCATTCTTCTTAAATGCGTCACAGCTTAGTATCAAGTCCGTCTAATTCCCATCATAAAAACATCTGTGCGTCCCCGTGTCCCCGCGTCAATCCTAACGATGGGTGTTTAACCGGACATGATATTACCCGTTGTCGGGACGTTGCAGACATCATCCTTACCCAATTCCTGGAGGAGAGTCGTCCATCCGGATCAAGCCGACAGGAGTGGTCTATTTTTGTAGCTGGCACCCTAAAATGTAAAATCGAGCAGTTTTGACCCCCTGGGTCTGATAACGTTGATGGTTGATCAAGAGTTAATGCCTCTGGGTGTCCTTCATCGAGTGAACTCTTTGACTGTTTAAGGCATTGCCAGGAAGTTGGGTGGGGTAAACATTATGTCGCTAGTTGTTCAGAAATACGGTGGTACTTCCGTTGGGTCAGTTGAACGCATTCAAGCCGTAGCCCAGCGTGTGCTTAAAACGGCACAACAGGGTAATTCCGTGGTTGTCGTTGTTTCCGCCATGGGCAAAACGACTGACGGTTTAATTAAACTAGCCAACGAAATTTCCTCAAATCCCAGCCGCCGGGAAATGGATATGTTGCTTTCGACGGGTGAGCAAGTCTCCATTGCGCTGTTGTGTATGGCGTTGCAAGAATTAGGACAACCGGCGATTTCCCTAACGGGTGCCCAGGTGGGAATTGTCACAGAAGCCCAACATAGTCGCGCCCGGATTCTCAACATTCACACTGAGCGGATTGAGCGGCATCTCCAGGAAGGAAAAGTCGTTGTTGTAGCTGGATTCCAGGGTATTAGCAGCACGGATGAGTTGGAAATTACCACCCTAGGGCGTGGTGGTTCAGATACGTCAGCCGTTGCCCTAGCGGCATCCTTAAAAGCAGATTGTTGCCAGATTTATACCGATGTCCCAGGCATTTTAACCGCCGATCCCCGTCTTGTGCCCGATGCTCAGTTGATGGACGAGATTACCTCCGATGAAATGCTGGAATTAGCCAGCTTAGGGGCGAAAGTATTGCATCCCCGTGCGGTGGAAATTGCCCGGAATTACGGTGTGATGTTGGTGGTACTCTCCAGTTGGACGGATGATCCCGGTACCAAGGTGGTTTCCCCTGCCCCTCAGCCGCGTTCCCTAGAAGGGCTGGAGATTGCGCGATCAGTGGATGCGGTAGAGTTTGATACGGATCAGGCAAAAGTAGCCCTGTTGCGCGTGCCCGATCATCCGGGTGTGGCAGCGCGGTTATTTGGGGAGATTGCCCGTCGTGATTTGGATGTGGACTTGATTATTCAGTCCATTCATGAGGGTAATACGAACGATATTGCCTTTACCGTCGTCAAAGGGATTCTCAAACGAGCAGAAGCCGTGGCAGAAGCGATCGCGCCCACCCTCCGCAGCCACAATGCGGTGAATTCTGAAGAAGCAGAGGTGATGGTTGAGCGAGGCATCGCCAAAGTTTCGATCGCCGGTGCGGGGATGATTGGACGCCCTGGCATTGCCGCGCAGATGTTCAAAACCTTGGCGAGTTCCGGGGTGAACATTCAGATGATTTCCACTTCTGAGGTGAAAGTGAGTTGCGTGATTGATGCCGAAGATGGAGATCAGGCGATCGCCGCCCTCTGTCAAACCTTTGACATCAACAGTTCTCCCGTCCAACAGGCGATCGCCAGTAAGCCGAAAGACACCGATACAGCACTCACCCATCCCCCATCGCCCGTGCGCGGTGTTGCCCTCGATCTCAACCAAGCTCGTCTCGCCATTCGCTACGTTCCCGATCGCCCCGGCATGGCGGCTCAGTTGTTCGGACTCCTCGCTGACCAAAATATTAGCGTTGATATGATTATCCAATCTCAGCGTTGCCGCGTGATCGATGGCGTTCCCACCCGCGATAT